>JBQGDU010000219.1:0-2148 GCA_052039245.1 Aeromicrobium sp.
GGGTCACCGACACCAGTCGGCTGGCGAGCACGACGTCGACCTCGTGCTCGGCGAGGGTCCGCAGGTAGGCGGGGGAGTTCATGCTCCCGACGAGGGGGCCGACCGTCCGTTCCGGCGTCACGTAGCGGACCCTGGCGCCGCCGAGGGCCAACAGCTCCGTGGCGTCGAGGCCCGGTTCCGCACCGTTGTCGTCGTAGACGAGCACGTCACCGCCGGGTCGCAGCGATCCGTCCATGACGTCCCACGTGTCGTCGACGAGCTGGTGGCCCTCGGTGAGGAAGCTGCGGTTCGGCATCCCGCCGGTGGCGATCACCACGAGGTCGGGGTCGAGTGCCAGCACGTCGTCGGCCTCGGCGAAGGTGTTGAGGTGCAGGTGCGCACCGGCGATCTCGGACTCCGAGACCCGCCAGTCGACGATGCCGGCCAGGTCGCGTCGCCGCGCAGACGTCGCGGCGAGCCGGACCTGACCGCCGGGCCGGTCCGAGGCCTCCAGCACGTCCACCTGGTGGCCACGCTCGGCCAGTACCCGCGCCGCCTCGAGCCCGGCGGGGCCGGCCCCCACCACCACGGCGCGGCGCGGCTGCGTTCCCGGTGGCCGGGAGCGGATGACGTGGGGGAGCAGCAGCTCCCGGCCCGTGGCGGGATTGTGGATGCACTTGGCGTCACCGGACTCATAAATCGCGTCCAGGCAGTAGTTGGCCCCGACGCACGGCCGGATCCGGTCCTCCGCGCCGGCGGCGAGCTTGGCCACGAGGTGCGGCTCGGTGAGCTGGGCCCGGGTCATGCCCACCAGGTCCAGAAGGCCCGCGGCCACCGCGTGACGGGCCGTCGCGACGTCGGCGATCCGCGAGGCGTGCATGACCGGCACGTCGACGGCTCGGCGGATCTGCCCGGCGAACTCCAGGAACGGCGCTGACGGCGTGCCCATCGAGGGGATGACCCGGCTGAGGGTCGCGTCGCTCTCGATCGTGCCCTTGATGACGCTGAGGAAGTCGATCCCGTCCGTCACGTAGAGACGGAGGGCCGCGAGCGTCGCCTCCGTTCCCAGCCCGTCCGGGCGGTCCTCGTCCATCGACATCCGGATGCCGACGACGAAGTCCGGACCGACTGCCTTGCGGACGGCCCCGATCACCCGTCGCGGGAACTCCGTGCGGCCCTCGAGGTCGCCCCCGAACTCGTCGGTGCGGTGGTTCGTCGCGGGGGAGAGGAAGGCGTCCAGCAGGTGCCCGTAGGCCTGCAGCTCGATGCCGTCGAGACCCGCGGCCTCGCACCGGGCTGCGGCGTCGGCGTACTGGCCGACGATCCGGTCGAGGTCCCACGCCTCGGCGATCTTGGGGAAGGAGCGGTGGGCCGGCTCACGCAGCGGTGACGGGTACACGAGAGGCAGCCAGTCCCCGGAGAAGTTGCTCGACCGTCGGCCGAGGTGCGTCACCTGGGTCATGATCGCGGCGCCCTGCTCGTGGACGTCGTCGGACAGCCGGCGCAGCCACGGCACGATCTCGTCGCGGTGCAGCTCCAGGTTTCCGAAGGCGGGCGGGCTGTCCCTCGCGACGATCGCCGAGCCGCCGATCATCGTGAGTCCGACCCCGCCGCGGGCCTTCTCCACGTGGTAGGCGCGGTAGCGGTCCTTCGGCAGCCCGTCCTCGGCGTAGGCCGGCTCGTGGGACGTGCTCACGACGCGGTTGCGCAGACGGACCGTGCCGAGCTCGAAGGGCTCCAGGAGCGGGTCGGTGGCCGTCATGTCCTGAGTGTGCGCCCCCCGAGTCATGAGGAGAAGCAAACAATTCCGCACGAGATCGTGTCATCATTTCGCATGATCGATCGTCGGATCCAGGTGCTGCGCGTCGTCGCCGAGCGCGGGACCGTCACGGCCGCGGCGGCCGCCCTCAGCTACACCCCCTCCGCCGTCTCCCACCAGCTCCGGACACTCGCCCGCGACCTGGAGGTCCCGCTCCTGGAGCCGGTCGGCCGAGGCGTCCGACTCACGGCCGCCGCCGAGCTGCTCCTGCGACGTTCCGATGAGCTCTCCGCCCGATGGGAGTAGGTTCTCGGCGAGCTCGTGGGGGCCGGGGGGCGGGCCGGCAGCATGCTGAGCCTGTGCGGCTTCTCCACCGCGGCGGCGGAGCTCATGCCATCATCAGCCGCCGC
>JBQGDU010000220.1:0-2194 GCA_052039245.1 Aeromicrobium sp.
GATCGACTCCGCGGCCTGCCGCACGCCGGTGGCGATGGCCGCCTCCAGGTCCTCGAGGTCCCCGGAGTGCGCGGCGAGCGCGGCCCCGGCGTTGAGCAGCACGGCGTCGCGCACGGGCCCCTCCTCACCCTCGACCACACGGCGGAAGACGTCGGCGTTGTAGGCGGGGTCTCCACCTCGCAGGGCGTCGGGCGCGGAGTAGGTGAAGCCGAGCGCGGCGGGATCGACGACGCTCTGGACGACCCGCCCACCCGTGACGCGCCACGCCCGCGTCGTGGTTGAGGTGGTGATCTCGTCGAGACCGTCGTCGCCGCGGAAGACGATGGCATCGTGCCCCCGGGCGGCGAAGACCTGCGCCATGAGTGGCGCCATCCGCTCGTCCGCACAGCCGATGGCCGACGCCTGCGGCTGCGCCGGGTTGACGAGCGGGCCGAGGAAGTTGAACGTCGTGGCGATCCCGATCTCACGTCGCACCGGGCCCGTGTGCCGGAACGAGGGATGGAAGACCGGCGCGAAGCAGAACGTGATGCCGGCCCGCTCGGACACGTCGAGGATGCTCTCCGCCGGCACGTCGAGTCGGATGCCGAGCACCTCGAACACGTCGGCGGTGCCACTGGCGCTGGAGGCCGCCCGGTTGCCGTGCTTGACGACACCCGCCCCGGCACCGGCCGCAGTGACGGCGGACATCGAGGAGATATTGACGGTCTTGGCACGGTCGCCGCCGGTGCCCACGATGTCGAGGACCCGACCCGGCACGTCGAGCAGCGTGGCACGTCCGAGCATCGCGTCGACGAGGCCCTGGAGCTCGGCGAGAGTCTCGCCCTTCGCGCGCAGGGCCACGGCGAACGCGGAGATCTGCGCCGGGGTGGCTTCGCCGCGCAGGACCTCATCCATCGCCCACGCGGTGGCAGAGGCGTCGAGGTCGCGGCCGCTCACCAGCTCGGTCAGCAGGTCGGGCCAGGTGTGGACACCCACGTCAAGCGGCGGCGAGCACGCCGCGCGCGAGGTCGATGACCACCTCGGCCAGACGCTGCGGCTCGATCGGGTGCGAGACGGCGGCGTCGGCACGCGACCACGTCGCGAGCCAGGCGTCCTGGGGGCGGCCCGTGAGGACGAGAGCCGGTGGCGCCTGGTAGATCTCGTCCTTCATCTGCCGCGCCACGCCCAGACCGCCTGCCGGCACGGCCTCTCCGTCGAGGATCACGAGGTCGGGCCGCGCACGGCTGTCGTCGAGGTGCTGCCAGATGACCGGCTCGGTGGCGACCTCGACGTACTCGAAGCGGGGCAGGTCCGGGTGGGGACGTGCTCCCAACGCCGCGATGACGGCCTCGCGGACGTCGCGGTCGTCGCTGTAGATCAGGACGCGGAGGGCCTCGTGCTGGGTCACATTCGAATCGTACATAATGATCGCGTGGCGACTACTTCCGTGATCCCTGCGTCCAGACTCCACGGCACCGAGAACAGGCCCTCGATGGTGACCGTCGGTACCGTCGTGTGGCTGTCCAGCGAGCTGATGTTCTTCGCGGGACTCTTCGCCGCCTACTTCACGATCCGGAACGTGGTCCCGGAGCTGTGGACCCAGGAGACCGCTCTCCTGAACCTGCCGTTCGCGACCGTCAACACCACGATCCTGGTGCTCTCCTCGTTCACCTGCCAGTTCGGCGTCTTCGCCGCCGAGCGGGGCCGGGTCGGCCGCACCGGTGGGCTCCTGGACGTCAAGCGCTGGGGCATGCGCGAGTGGTTCGTCGTCACCTACGTCATGGGCGCCATCTTCATCGGGGGCCAGTCCTTCGAGTACGCCGAGCTCGTCGAGCACGGCCTCACCCTCAGCTCCTCCGCGTACGGCTCGGTCTTCGACCTCGCCACCGGCTTCCACGGCATCCACGTCATCGGCGGCCTGCTCGCGTTCCTGCTCGTCATCGGCCGCACCTTCGTCGCGCGCAAGTTCACGCACGAGCAGGCGATCTCCGCGATCGTCGTCTCCTACTACTGGCACTTCGTGGACATCGTCTGGGTGGCCTTGTTCGCGGCCATCTACCTGATTCAGTAACACCCGCCAACTCCCCCTGCAGCAAGGCTCACCTAACCCACGGCGTTCCCGGCCCCACTGGGTACGCTGAGGCCACCTACCCCAGAAATGAGGTTCTCGGTGCGGACACTGTCGACCCGACGCCGGCATCCCCTCGCGGGACTC
>JBQGDU010000221.1:0-4314 GCA_052039245.1 Aeromicrobium sp.
GATGCCGACGACCACGCCGAGCGGCTGGCGCAACGTGGTTCCGTCCACGCCCCGGCCGACGTTCTCGGAGAAGTCTCCCTTAAGCAGCTGCGGGATGCCGCACGCGAACTCCACGACCTCCAGTCCTCGGGTGACCTCGCCCTGGGCGTCGTCGAAGACCTTGCCGTGCTCGGCGGTGATGATCTCCGCCAGGCGGTCGCGATGCTGCTCGAGCAGGTCCCGGAACCGGAACATGACGCGGGCGCGGACGTGCGGGGGCGTGGCGGCCCACCCCGCGAACGCCGTCTTGGCGGAGGCGACGGCCTGGTCCACCTCCTCGCGGGGCGCCATGGCGACCCGTCCGGTGACGGCCCCGGTCGCCGGGTTGAAGACGTCGCCGCGGCGCTCCTGCGACGGCGCGACGTTCGCGCCGTCGATCCAGTGGTCGATGGCGGAGACGGTCGTGTCGTGGACGGTGTCGGTCATGATGGTTTCCTTCAGCGGTAGATCTGGGCGTAGAGGGCTGCGACGTCCTCCGGGGAGGGCACGCGCGGGTTGTTGTCCGGCGACCCCGACGCCAGCGCCTGGCTGACCATCGTCGGGATCTTGTCGTTCCACTCGTCCTCGGCGATGCCGTACGCCTCGGGCGTCGGGACGGCGAGGTCGGCGCACAGCTCCTCGAGCGCCGTCACGAGGTCCGAGGCCGCCGTCGCGTCGTCGGCATCGGGACTGGTGCAGCCCAGGGCCCGGGCGCAGTCGGCGTAGCGACTCTCGGCGGCGGAGATGGAGAACCGCGTCACGGCGGGGAAGAGCATGGCGTTCGACAACCCGTGGGCGACGTGGAAGTGCGCTCCGATGGGCCGGCTCATGCCGTGCACGAGGGCGACGCTGGAGTTGGAGAAGGCGATGCCGGCCTGGGTGGCGGCCAGCATCATGGCCTCCCGGGCCACGGGGTCGGAGCCGTCGGCGTAGGCGTCGCGCAGGTGTCGCCCGATCGTGCGGATGGCCGTGAGGCAGAGGCCGTCGGCGAATCCGTTGGCCTTGCGACTCACGTACGCCTCCACCGCGTGGGTGAGCGCGTCGATGCCCGTGTCCGCGGTGAGGCGTGCCGGCATGGACAGGGTCAGCTCGTAGTCGATGATCGCCGCGCTGGGCAGGAACGCCGGGCCGATGCACAGCATCTTCTCGTCGGTCTCGCCGTCGGTGATGATGGTGAACTGCGTCGCCTCCGAGCCGCTGCCGGCAGTCGTCGGGATCGCGACGACCGGCAGCGCCGGGCCGCCGTTGCGGACCGGGGCCTTGTAGTCACGCATGGCACCGCCCTGGACCGCGAGCAGCGCGAGCGCCTTCGCGGTGTCCATGGGACTGCCACCCCCGAACCCGATCACCAGGTCGGACCGGTGCGCGGCGATCGCGGCGATCGCGGCGTCGAGCGACGCGACGGTCGGGTCGGGGACCGTCTCGGCGAAGACCGCCGGTGACAGACCGGCGTCGCGCATCAGCCGCATCAGCTCCTCGGCGGTGCCGTTCCCCGCGAGGAACGGATCGGTGACGAGCATCGGACGGGCACTGCCGAGCGTGGCGATCACGGCGGGGAGGTCGGCCCTGGATCCTCCACCGATCCGCATCTCCCGCGGTTGGGCGACGGTGTTGACGGTCATCGTGGCTCCTCTCAGCGTCCCGTGTAGGTGGCGTCGCGCTTGTCGAGGAAGGCGGCCATGCCCTCGCTCTGACCCTCGGTGGCGAACGCGGCGTGGAACAGGCGGCGCTCGAAGCGCATCCCCTCCGACAGCGGCGTCTCGAACGCCCGGTCCACCGCCTCCTTGGCGAGGAGGACGGCCGGCCGCGAGAACGACGCGATCTTCTCGGCAGCGGCGACCGCCACGTCGACGACGTCGTCGGCCGGCACGACCCGAGCGACCAGGCCGATCCGCTCTGCCTCGTCGGCGTCGATCATCCGGCCGGTCAGGACCATGTCCATCGCCTTGGACTTGCCGACGGACCGGGTCAGCCGCTGGGTCCCGCCGGCGCCCGGGAGGATCCCGATGGTGATCTCAGGCTGGCCGAACGTCGCGTTGTCGCCGGCGACCACGAAGTCGCACATCATCGCCAGCTCGGCGCCGCCGCCGAGGGCGTAGCCGCAGACCGCCGCGATGATCGGCTTGCGCACGGTCGACGGACGCTCCCAGCTGCTGGTGATGAAGTCCTCGAGGTAGACGTCCGAGAACGTCTTCGGCTGCATCTCCTTGATGTCGGCGCCGGCGGCGAAGGCCTTGGCGCTGCCAGTCAGCACCACGGCGGCGATCGTCTCGTCGTCCTCCGTGGCGTCGAGGACGGCGGCGAGCTCGCGGGTGAGCTGGTCGCACAGGGCGTTGAGCGCCGCGGGGCGCTCCAGCGTGACGAGGCCGACCTCGCCCCGCCGCTCGAAGCCGATGAACTCGGCGGTGCCCGCGACCTGCTCGGGTGTCGTCTCTGTCATGTCAGTCTCTCCTCGTCCCGCTCAGGCGCGGCCGTCGTCGGGGTCGGTGGCGCCCACCAGGTGGACGGTGTTGCCGAAGACCTCTTCGCCTCGACCCATCTCCGCGTGGGAGCGCGCGATCTCGTCGAAGGCGAGGGTCCGGCCCAGGGCGGGGTCGATGGTGCCGTTGCGGACCAGGTCGTTGTAGGCGTAGGCCTGGGCGTCGTTGGTACCGTGCGAGCCCTGGAGCCGCTTCTGGCGGGTCCAGTGGTAGCGGAGGTCGACCATCGCGTCGAAGCCGGTGGTGCCGGCACAGATGACGACCATGCCGCCGGGCTGGCACACGAAGATGCTGGTCGGGATCGTGGCGGCACCGGGATGCTCGAAGACGATCGCCGGGTCCTCGCGGCCCCCAGCGACCTCCCACAGCGTCTTGCCGAACGCGCGCGCCCCGGCGGTCCACTGCTTCTGCCCGGCGGCGTCGTCGACCAACGGGGGGACCCCCCAGTGGTCGAACTCGCGGCGGTCGATGTAGCCGATGGCGCCGTGCTTCATCGCGTACGCGCCCCGCTCGGCGTCGGAGACGACGGCGACGGCCCGGCCACCGGCAGCGGCGACCAGCTGGCTGGCCTGGGTGCCGAGCCCCCCGGATCCGCCCCAGACGAGCACCAGGTCGCCGTCGGCGACGGTGTTGCCCTCCCAGCCGAGCAGCATCCGGTAGGCGGTGGTGCCGACGAGCGTCGGTGCCGCCGCCTCCGCCCAGCTGAGGTGGTCGGCCTTCGGCATGACCTGGTGGGCCTGCACACGGGCGAACTGCCCGAACGCACCGTAGTTCGTGTCGTATCCCCAGATGCGGGCGCTGGGCGCGATCATCGGGTCCTTGCCGGCCGCGATCCAGGGATCGTCGGCGTCCCACACGCCGGGATGCACGACGACGTGGTCGCCGATGCTGCAGCCGTCGACCTGGTCGCCGACGGCGTAGACGATGCCCGACGCGTCGGAACCGCCGATGTGGAAGTCCTCGCTCTCGCCCCGCTTCTGACGGGTGGCGACCTGGTCGACCGGGTAGCCGCGGGCCGCCCAGACGTTGTTGTAGTTGACGCCGGCGGCCATCACCGCGACGAGGACCTCGTCCGGCCCGAGGTCGGGCGTGGCGACGACCTCGTGCTGGAAGGCGGTCGCGGGGTCGCCGTAGCGGTCGGGACGAACGGCCTGGGCGTGCATCTGACGCGGCACCTCGCCGAGGGGCGGCAGGGTGCCGAGGTCGACGGCGTCGAGGGCGGGATTGGCGACCGGCCGGCGGTCGGCGGGAGTGGTCATCGAGTGATTTCCTTTCAGAGTTCGACGAACATCGAAATGATCATCGAACGACGGCGCGGCGGTTCGGACCGGATCGGCGCTCCAGCTGGCTGTGAGCCCCGTCTCGCTCTGCTACAGAAGCAGGGATCCTCCTGGGGAGGCAACGGCCAACTCTCAACAGGTATGTGCGCGAACGCACAGCCGGGAAGAGCGAGCGGTCAGTGGCCGCCGAGCTCCAGTCCGGAAGTCGCGATCACCAGCTCGGCCAGGCACTGGGCGATGGCGCGCACGCGGGGCAGACGCGAGAGCTGGGCAGGGATGACCAGCCAGTAGGACCGCGCCGCTGCCTGGGCCGGTCCGTCGACCCGCGTCAGCTCCGGCACCGCGTCACCGATCCACGTCGGCAGGAAGGCGATCCCCAGACCGAGCTTGGCGGCCACCACCTGCGACGTGAGCTGGCTGGTCGCGATCGTGGTGCGGGCCCCGGGCACGGCCTCCTCCAGGAGCCGGTGGGTGGACTCCGGCAGGGTGCCGGCCGGGTACCAGATGAAGTCGTGAGGGAGGTAGTCCTCCATCGT
>JBQGDU010000222.1:0-2603 GCA_052039245.1 Aeromicrobium sp.
TCCGCTGGCGCAGACGTTCCGCCCGACGGCCGGCGGCGACGCCGACGAGTTCGTGGTGATCAACAACCACTTCAAGTCCAAGGGGTCCGGTGAGGGTGAGGACGCCGACACCGGCGACGGTCAGGGTGCGTCCAACGCCTCACGGGTCCGGCAGGCGACGGCGCTCACCGAGTTCGCGGCCGAGCAGTCGGAGGCGGCAGGCACCGACATCACGTTCCTCACCGGCGACTTCAACTCCTACAGCCGCGAGGACCCGGTCCAGGTGATCCTGGACGCCGGGTTCGTCGACGCCCCGAGGGAGCTGGATGCCGGGTACACCTACCAGTTCGGTGGGATGGTCGGCTCGCTCGACCACGTCTTCGTCTCCGAGTCCGGCTTCGAGCGCGTCACCGGTGCCGACATCTGGAGCATCAACACCGACGAGTCCGTGGGTCGTGAGTACAGCCGGTTCAACACCAACGTGACGCCACTCGTCGACGACTCGGTCTTCCGCGCGAGCGACCACGACCCCGTGGTCGTCGGGTTCGCGCTCGCGGGCGACGAGGAGCCGGGACGCGCCCCTTCCGAGCTCACGGTGCGCGGGGTCCGGCCGGGACTCCTCGGCCGTCTCGACGTGGAGGTGAGCACCCCCGGCCGGACGGTGGAGGGAGGTGCGGTGCTCGTGCGGCGCGGATTCTGGCCGGTCGGCCTCGGCATCGTCCGCGACGGCCGCGCGACGGCGTACGTCGCGGATCTGCGCCGCGGCCGGGAGTACACCCTCGACTACTCCGGCGACCGGCAGACCAAGCCGTCGCGCATCACCTATTCCTAGCCCATCGTCCTCAGCCCGTCTCGCGACGCCCGTGCGGATCCAGTAGTCGACTGGCGGGCCGCGTGAGCTGGTCGGGCACCGGGTCGGTAGCGGGCCGCATGAGCTTCGTCGGACCTCGGTGGTCGACTAGCGGCGACCGCGAGGGACGAGCGGGTCGGCGCGTATCGAGGCCACGTCAGGGCCCCTCGGGAGTCAGTGAGCACCAGCGGCGGTCAGAGCCCGAGGGCGGCGCCGAGGTCGGTCTTGAGCGCGTCGACGATCGTCCGGGCGCGATCCCTGGCGTCGTCGATGCTGTCGGTCACCTCGGCCACGACCTCGATGTAGCACTTGAGCTTGGGCTCGGTGCCGGACGGCCGCGCGATGATGCGGGCGCCGTCCAGGCCGAGCCGGATGCCGTCCGTCGCGGGCAACCCACGGTAGCCGTCCTGCAGGTCGTCGACGCTCGTGACGTCGAGCCCGGCGAGTGACGTCGGGGGAGCGCTGCGCAGCGTGCTCATGGCGCGCGCGATGATCGCGACGTCCTCCACGCGCACCGAGAGCTGATCGGTGACGTGAAGACCGTGCTCGCGGTAGAGGTCGGCGAGTCGGTCGAGCAAGGTCCGTCCCTCGGCCTTGAGCTCCGCGGCCAGCTCGAGCACGGCGAGCACCGCCGACACGCCGTCCTTGTCGCGCGCCACGTGCGGGGCGACGCTGTACCCGAGGGCCTCCTCGTATCCGAAGGCGAGGTCGCCGATCTTGCCCAGCCACTTGAACCCGGTGAGCGTCTGCTGCCATGGACGGCCGTGGGCCGCGGCGAGGCGGCCGAGCATGTCCGAGCTGACGATCGATGCCCCGTACGTGCCCTCGATACCGCGCCGCAGCAGCAGGTCACCGAGGAGGACGCCGACCTGGTCACCGGTCAGCATCCGGGTGCCCTCACTCGTCCTGACACCCACGGCGCAGCGGTCGGCGTCCGGGTCGTTGGCGAGCACGACATCGGCCTGCACCTCCTCGGCCAGCGCGAGCGCGAGGTCCATCGCGCCCGGCTCCTCGGGGTTGGGGAAGGCGACGGTGGGGAAGTCCGCATCGGGTTCGGCCTGCTCGGCCACGACGTTCAGGGGGGCGAACCCGGCCCGCTCCACCACGTCGACGACGGTGTCCCGCCCGACGCCGTGCATCGGCGTGTAGACCGCCACCACGTCCTGCACAGCCGCGCCGGGGGCCCGGAAGGACTCGCTCAGCGCGACGACGGTCTCGACGTACGCGGTCTCGACGTCGTCGCCGAGGGTCTCGTACGCGTCGCTGCGCTGCAGCTCGTCCACGCGGCCCACGGCGTCGATCGCGGCGGAGATGTCGGAGTCCGCGGGTGGCACGATCTGGCTGGAGTCGGCGAGGTAGACCTTGTAGCCGTTGTCCTGCGGCGGGTTGTGCGACGCCGTGACCATGACGCCGGCTGAGCAGCCGAGGTGCCGGATCGCGAACGCCAGGACGGGGGTGGGCAGCGGTCCCGGCAGGAGGTGGGCGCGCACGCCCATGGCCTGAGCGATCTCCGCGGTGTCCCGGGCGAAGACGTCGGAGTTGTGCCGGGCGTCGTAGCCGACGACGACGGACGGCTCCTGCTCGTGGTCGAGCAGGTACTGGCACAGGCCGGCGGCCGCCTGGGCCACGATGACCCGGTTCATCCGGTTGGGCCCGGCCCCCAGCGCACCACGCAGACCCGCCGTGCCGAACTGCAGCCGCTCGGCGAACCGATCCTGCAGAGCCGCGACGTCATCGGCGTCGATCAGCCGCTGCAGCTCCGAACGGGTGACCG
>JBQGDU010000223.1:0-7184 GCA_052039245.1 Aeromicrobium sp.
GCCCGGTCTTCAAGGGACATGTGCTTCTCGTGCCGCGGCGGCACGTCGACACTCTCGTGGACCTGCCCGACGAGCTCGGCGAGCCGTTGTTCGCCACCACTCGGCGCGTGGCGTCGGCCGTCACCGAGGCGTTCGGCGCCCAGGGCACGTTCGTGGCGATGAACAACGTCGTCTCCCAGAGCGTGCCGCACCTGCACGTGCACGTCGTACCGCGAACGAAGGGAGACGGTCTGCGCGGCTTCTTCTGGCCGCGCACGAAGTACACCGACGCCGACGATGCTGCCGAGCACGCCGCCAGGCTGCGGACGGTGCTGGATCGGACCGACGAGGACGGAGAACAGTGATGAGCAGGAGCACGGTGCTGCACAGAGGAACGGGGGCCACGGTGGGGCCGTTGGCGCACGCGGAGGGCGTCCGGATCAGCGGACCACGAGGCATCGCTGCGCTGGCCCTCGGCGCCACAGCGGTTAGCGCGCTCGCGATCGGTGCCGTCGCGGTGGGCCGTCTCGCGATCGGACGGCTCACCGTGCGCTCGCTGCAGGCTCGGGAGGTGGACATCGACGTCCTGCGGGTCGGCCGCATCGAGGTGGACGGGCAGACCTGGACACCCGGAGGCCCCGTCGACGGACGATGAGGCTCGGCGACTTCCCTGAGGGCGTGACGCATCATCGTCCGTCCCCGCCCGCCCGGTCCGGACGATGATGCGACGTGACGCCGGAGGGGGCGGCGCGATGCATCGTCGTCGGTGCGTCGACGGCACGAGTGGAGTCCTGGGCGGTCAGACCGCCCAGCGCGTCGCGTAGGCGGAGACCTGCTGGGCGTACTCGACGCTGTCGTTGTAGCTGCCCACGGCGGCCACCCAGCCGGCCGGGTCGCGCAGGTCGGCGCCGGCCGCGCACAGGTACCGGGCGGCGGCGAGCGCCGCGTCATCGATGTTCTGCACGTCCTCGACGCCGTCACCGTTCCCGTCCGCCGCGAAGCGCGCCCACGACGACGGGATGAACTGCATCGGGCCGACGGCGCGGTCCCACGTGGCGTCGCCGTCGAGCCGGCCGCCGTCGGTGTCGCGGATGGCGCGGACGCCCTCGCGGCCGTCGAGCGGGATGCCGACGATCGCCGGTTCCACGCGCCCGTCGTCCCGTAGGCGGGAGCCGTCGATCGTCCCGTGCTCCGACTCCACCTGACCGATACCCGCGAGGGTGTTCCAGGACAGGCCGCACTCGGGCTGCTCCTCCTCCAGACGCAAGGCGGCGCCCGCGTAGGCGGCGAGTGCTCGCTCGCCGATGCCGGTGGAGGCGGCGCGCTCCGCCACCCAGCGCGGGTCGGCCAGCTGCGAGACCGGGGTGTCGCCGTCGTGCTCTCGCTGCTGAGGCTCCTCTGCGGGCACCGGAGCCGACCGGGAGGGACCGGCCGGCGCGGCATCGGCCGACGGTTCGTCGGCGGCGAGCATGCTCCAACCCACCCCCGCGACGACGACTCCGATGACCAGGAAGGCGCCGGAGAGCACGAGGACCGGGACACGTCTCACGGCGCCGAGCCTATGCCGAGCGAGCGCGGCGCCGCTTCGGTGGTCGTGTGCTTCAGGGCGCCTGCCGCAGCTGTGACGACGCCTCGGCCACCACCGTCGTGCTGTCGAACCAACCGGGCGGGACGAGCGTCAGCTCGAGGCGCCGGTCGAGCCGGACGGTGACGACGTCCTCGGCCACCTGCACGTCGACACCTCGGACGTCGCGGCCGGTGAGGTACTCCCCCACGAGCCCTCGCGCCGTGCGGGCGTCGAGCCGGACCTCCCGATCGGCGTAGAAGCCGGCCTCGTCCAGACCGTCGGCAGCCGCGAGCGCCGCGCCGTCAGCCAGGTTGGCCAGCTCCTGCCGTGCGAGGAACGCGGCCGAGGCGTTGACCACCACCACGGTCATCAGACCGATGACGACGAGGAACCCGATGGACACGACGCTGATGTTCCCTGCGTCGCGACGGCGCACAGCGGTCATCGGCCCTCCCGGTACGTGCCGAAGGGCTCGCGGTGACGGCTGTCCACGGCGATGCCGCCCAGCTGGTCACCCAGCGCGCTCGGAGTGAGCGGCAACGGCTGGACGGCACGGACCGTCACCTGGACCGACGACCCGGGCTGCAGACAGTCCTGCGCCGTCGGCAGGCAGCGGATGCTGACGTCGGCGTCGACGTCCTGGTCCTCCAGAGCGACGCGCGCGGCCAGCCGCGCCCGCTGGTCGGCCGTCGCCGTGTCGGGTGCCAGCAGGTAGGCCCGCGCCGCCGACTTGCTCGCCACCGAGACGGCGTAGGCGGAGCGCTGCGTGTCGAAGACGGCGAGCAGGACGTACACGAACGGCACGAGCAGCAGCAGGGTGACCCAGATGAACTCCACCGACGCCGAACCGCGTTCCTCGCTCACGGCTCGACCTCGCGTACCGCGTGGCCCCGGACGTCGAGGGGCACCGCGGGACCGAACAACCCGAGAGCAGGCACCTCCGCCCGGATCCTCACACGGACGGCCGGCCCGCCGGCCACCGTGGTCTCGCTCGCGACCACGTCGCCTGCGTACCGTTCGGCGAGCGAGGAGCGGATCAGCTCCCTCGCCCGTACGGCCCCGTCGCGAGGTGCAGCTCCCAGCGGAGCGGCAGCACGGGCGCCGTCCGACGCGGCGGCGGTCAGGGTGTTGCGCACGTGCAGCACCAGCCCGAGCTGGATGATGCCGAGCACGAGCGGAACCAGCAGCAGCATGACGAGGACGTAGTCGACGACGGCCGACCCGTCCTCCTGACGGGGCATCAGCCGCCGACGGCCGACAGCGCGCTCTCCAGCATCGAGCGCAGCTGCGGACCGGCAACCGCCGTCAGGATGGCGACCAGCCCGGCAGACATCACGGTGATCATCACCCATCCGGGCACGTCGCCGCGCTCCTCCCGACCACGCCTCGTCCAGCGTCGTAGATACTTCATGGTGGTCCTCTCCATCACGTCGTCATGGTCAGCCCGATGTACCCGGGGAAGAAGGCGAAGACGACGGTCACCGGGAGCACGAGGAAGACCACCGGCACCATCATCGCGATCTCCTTGCGCCCTCCGGCCTCGATGAGCTGTCGTCGGGCGGTCTCGCGGACATCCGTCGCCTGGGCGTGCAGCACGTCGACGAGAGGTGTCCCTCGCTCCATCGCGACGGCCAGCCCCTCGCTGAAGCGTGCGATGCTCGGCACCCCGGTGCGCGACGCGAGCCGCAGGAACGCATCGGCGACCGGCGTTCCCGTGCGGATGTCGGCGAGCACCCGGGCCAGGTCGTCGGAGAGATCGCCGGCGCAGACCTGGAGGACCCGCTCCAACCCGGCCACCGGACTCTCACCTGCGGCGACGGCCAGGGCCAGCAGGTCCGCCACGACGGGGAACTCCTCGGCGGCACGTTCTTCGTGTCGGCGGACGCGAGCGGTGAGGCGTTGATCGCACGCGAGCGTGCCCAGGATCGCCCCCGCGACGCAGAACAGGAGCAGCGGTGCGACGCTCGTGTGAGCCGTCGACCAGAGCAGGATGCTGACGACGGAACAGGCCGCGAAGGAGAGCGCGCCCCACACGGCCTGGCGGACCCGGAAGTCCTCCACGGTCTCCTCGGTTCCGAGTCGGTCGAGTCGACGCCGGACGCTTCCCGCGCCGCCGAGGACGTCTCCGAACCGGGACGCGGCACGACGTCCGATCGTGGCCAGCGCGACTGTCGTGACCCCGGAGGCCGGCACGACGGCATCGGGATGGACGTCACGGACGTACGGCAGGACGCGTGACTCCAGGCTCGGCCGTCGACCCCGGCGCCAGCCGGAGATCACCAGGACGAGACCCAGTCCGAGTCCGCCACCGATCAGCGCCCCGCTCACGCGTCCGCACCCCTTCGCGGGTGGGGTGCCGCCGACATGCCGACCACGCGTGCCGACCGGGTGCGCGCTGGGGCGGGCTCTCCGTGCCCCGTCCTCATGCGAGCACCCGACGCTCGGTGGGCAGCCGACCGAGCCACATCATCAGGCGGTACGCGACGAGGCAGACGACGGCTCCGAGGGCGAGCACGAGGGCACCGGTGCCACTCGCGTACCGGTCGACGACGTCGCGCTGCAGGCTCATCGCGAGCAGGACGATCCACGGTGCTGCGACGGCGAGTCTGGCCGCGTTGACCGTCCAGGACTGGCGCGCCTCGAGCTCGCTGCGCGTCCGCGAGTCCTCCCGCAGGAAGCCGGAGAGGGAACGCAGCATCCGTCCGAGATCGCCGCCCCCGACCTCGCGCGCGATGCGCAACGCCTCCACGACCCGATCACCCGTCGGGTCGGCCAGACGTCGCTTGAGCAGGCCCAGGGCGTCGTCGAAGCGTCCGGTGGCCTGGTAGTCGCGACCGAAGGCGACGAACGGTTCGCGGAGACCTTCCGGGCCGCGTTCGCCGAGCTGCACGAGAGCCTCCGGGAGCGAGAGGCCGGCACGTACTGCCGAGGCGAGGTTGTCGACCGCGTCGGGCCAGAGCTCGGCGTGCTCGCGGAGCCGACGCTCGGCGCGCCGGCGCAGGACCGCGACGGGCAGGAACCCGCCCATGACGCCGAACGTGAGACCGATGGTCGCGACTCCGGAGATGGCGGTCATCGCCAAGGTCCCGAGGAGGAATGCGCCAGCGCAGAGCCCGACGACGAGCCGCGGCGAGGCATCGGCCAGCCCTGCCCTGGCCAGCAGCGGCACGGCGCCGTGACGGGCTCGGCGCGGACGAGGCTCGACCGACCACCACATCAGGATCAGCAGGAGGCCCGAGCCCAGGAGCAGTCCGACGACGACGTTCACCGCGTCCCACCTGCCGACAGCCCGAGGACGACGTCGAGGTCGATGCCGGCCTGGTCGAAAGCGTCACGACGTACCGGGACACCGTGCCGACGTGCCAGGGCACCGCCCTCGCGGGCGAAGACCGGCTCACCTTCGACGACACCGTTCTCCACCCGTCCGGTGACGGCGAGGATCTCCCGGACGGCCCGCCGCCCCGCCGCGTCGAGGCCGGTGTGGACGACGAGGTCGACCGAGCTGGCGACGGTGGGCACGACGAACGCCGAACCGATGTTCTCCCCCGCGAGCAGCGGAAGGGTGCACAGCTTCACGAGCGCCTGCCGGGCTGAGCTGGCATGGATGCTCGCCATGCCGGGAAGACCCGCGTTCAGCGCGAGCAGCATGTCGAGGGACTCAGCAGAACGCACCTCACCGATGACGACGCGACTCGGTCGCATCCGCAATGCCTCCTTCACCAGGACCCGTAGGCCCACCTCGCCGGTGCCCTCCAGGCCCGCCTGACGCGTCTGCATCGCGACCCAGTCGGGGTGACCGCACTGGAGCTCGAAGACCTCCTCGGCGGTGACCAGTCGCTGAGCGCCGGGGATCGATGAGCACAGGCAGTTCAGCAGGGTGGTCTTCCCCGCCTGGGTCCCGCCGGAGACGATCACGTTGAGACCTGCCTTGACGGAGGCGTCCAGGAAACGTGCCGATGCCTCGTCGAGCGTGCCGAGCCGCACGAGATCCTCCAGACTGTGAGCCCGCGCCACGAACTTGCGGATGTTGACCGCCGCGAAGCCCCGCGAGATGCCTTCCAGCACCACGTGCAGGCGGTGACCGCCGGGCAGCATCGCGTCCACGAACGGCTGGCTGACGTCGAGACGACGCCCTGACGTCGAGAGCATCCGCTCCACCAGCTCCCGCACCTGCGACGCCGTCAGGATCACCGACGTCAGCTCAGGGCGGCCATCGCGGGCGACGAAGACCCGATCCGGCTGGTTGATCCAGATCTCCTCGACCTCCGGATCGTCCAGGAACGGCTGCAACGGCCCGAACCCCGCGACGTCGGCCACGATCTGACCGACCACCCGCTCCGGCTCGTCCAGCGAGCGCACCGCACCCGTCAGCGAGCGGCGTTCGTGCTCGGCCACGACGTCCAACGCCACCTGACGCACCTCGTCGGCCGAGCGCTGCGGATCGATCCGACGCTGCCGGACCACGTCGCGCACCCGCTCGGACAGCCCCGACCCCGCAGCCACGTGAGCACCGGACGGCTCCATCGACATCGCCTTCCCCCGAAAGCCTGATGAATGACCGGCATCCTGCCGCAGAATCGCTCTCACGGGAACCCCTGAGCCCACGGCTGTGGACGGACGTCCGGCGCAGGGACGACGCCATCGACGGTCGAGCGACCTCGAAACGATGGGACGAGGCGCCGAACCGTCCGGCGCGGGGCATCATCGATCGTCGGACGCCGGGCCTCAGACGAGCTGCGGGAACAGCAGCGACCTCACCGCGGCGAGCCGATGGCTGCGCGAGGGGTGCCGCAACCGGGACAGCGGCGAGGTGCCGCACTGCGGTGGCCGGGCGGGTCGGTCCCACAGGTGGTGGCGGTACCGCACCCAGGCGGCGAGCTCGGGCTCGACGGCGGCCAGGAAGATCGAGACCTCCCCCAGCACCCGGTCGGCAGCCTGCCACGACAGGCGCGGGTCCACCGCCTCCGGCGCGTGGCCGAAGACCTCCGCCACGAAGGCGATCGCGCCCGGCAGGTGACGTGAGTACGACAACGCCTCGTGACGCGTCTGCGCCTCCAGCAGGGCCGACAGCCGGTCCACCTCACCCACGAGCGCCGCGAGGACGTCGGCCGACGTCTCGGCGGTGCGGGTCTGCTCGCCGCACCGCTCGCACCTGCGCTCCCTGACCCCGTACTGCACGTCCACGCCCGCCATGGACTCGAAGTACGCCGAGTGACGGTCCGACCAGTAGTACGCGTGCCGCTCCGTCCGGACCACCGGATGGGGCGTGACGACGTCGCACTCCGGGCACGGGAACCGCATGGCCTGACTCATGGGGACGACGCTAGGTCCGGGGTCGGACACTTCGAGACGGCTACGCCCGGGAGCTCGCCGCGACCGCTGCGCGGGTCGTTGTTGTGACGTCACCACCGATCCGACAAGATCGAGGCGTGACGTCCGCCGCGCGCCGCCTGACCCCCCTCCTCGGCACAGCCCTCCTCACTTTCGGGCTGCTCCTGGCTCCTGCCGCCTGGTCCACCGCCTCGGCCGAGCCGCCCGTCGACGTCGACGGACCGGTCACCGACCGCGTCGGTGTGCTCGGTGACGACGAGGTCCGCGGCGTCGAGGATCGCTTCGACACCTTCTACGACGACACCCA
>JBQGDU010000224.1:0-5234 GCA_052039245.1 Aeromicrobium sp.
CCCGCGCGGTAGTCGTTGAGCGCATCGAAGTACTGCTCCCGGTGCGCCACGAGGCCCGACGCGATGGGCACCGTCAGGTAGCGCGTCACCTTGCGCCGACGCAGCACCGCATGGATGAGGGTGCGTCCGATGCGGCCGTTGCCGTCGATGAAGGGGTGGATCGACTCGAACTGGGCGTGCACCACTGCCGCCTGCACCACCACGGGGAGGTCGTCACGATTGGCGAAGAGGAACAGGTCGTCGAGGTAGTCGCCGACGGTGTCCGGCGGCGGCGGGACGTACAACGCGTTGCGGGGCGTGTAGTCGCTCCCGCCGATCCAGTTCTGCACCGTCCGCACCTTCCCGGCACGGTGATGCTCCGACGGATGGTTGCGGAACAGGTCCCGATGCGCGGCGTGCAGCGCCTCCCGGCGGATCTCGCCGGTCTCGTCGACGTCACGGATCATCCCGGACAGCGCCTCGGTCGCCGCCGCCATCGACACCGCGGAGGCGTTGGCCGGAGCCCCCATCACGGCCCGTCCGTAGTCCGCCAGGCTGGCCTCGACATTCTCGATCTTCGACGACGCGACGGACTCCGTCCGCAGCAGCAGCTGGTTCAGTCCCCCGAGACGGCCACGGTGAGTACGGTCCAGCTGGGCGATGCCGCCCAGCGTGTTCTGCATCGTCACGTGCAGTGGGCGGTCCGCGACGAACGGCGTCTCGGCGACGAACGGTGGTCGCATGACCGTGATCTCGGTGAGGTCCCGGTCCGCCTTCGGACCTCGCTTGACGCTCTGGCGCCACGGATGGACCTCCGGGGTGTGGGCCGGCCAGTCCGAGGGTCCGAGTGGTGGCGTCGTCACCCGGCCATCGTCGCAGAAACGCTCCTGCAGGACAGCGGTCCGCGATGTCGGGTGAGGCACAATGCGGACCATGATCCTCGTGGCCGGAGAGGCACTCGTCGACGTCGTCCACCGCCCCGACGGCTCCACGTCGGCCCACCCCGGCGGCTCCCCCGCCAACGTCGCGGTGGGTCTGGGACGGCTCGGTCTTCCCACCCGCCTCGCCGCCACCGTGGCCGACGACGAGCACGGCCACCGCATCCGCGAGCACCTGCAGGCCGCCGACGTCGCGCTGCTCGACGGTCTCCGGACGCCGCAGCGCACCGCCACCGCCGTCGCCACCCTCGACGAGACGGGTGCCGCCACGTACGACTTCGACATCACGTGGGCCCCGGGCACGATCCGCCCGGACGAGGCACCGGAGATCGTGCACACGGGCTCGATCGCCGCCTTCCTCTCCCCCGGCGCCGCCGACGACGAGGACCTGCTGCGGCGGCAGGCCCCGACGGCGATCATCCCCGTAGACCCGAACATCCGCCCGTCGCTCATCCCGGATCGTGACGCCGCCCGGGAGCAGGTCGAGACCCTCGTCCGACTGTGCGACGTCGTGAAGGTCAGCGACGAGGACCTGGCCTGGCTCGAGCCCGAGAGGAGCATCGACGACGTCGCCGCGCAGTGGCTCGCATCCGGCCCCGCAGCCGTCGTCGTGACCCTCGGTGCCGAGGGCTCCCGGACCTACACGACCCTCGGATCGCTCGCCGTCCCGACCGCCGCGGACGACGTGGTGGACACCGTCGGGGCGGGCGACGCCTTCATGTCAGGCCTCATCGCGGCCCTCGTGCAGGAAGGTCTCATGGGGCTGACCGGTAGCAGCGAGCTGCGCGCCGCCGATCTCGTGCTGTGGCGCAGGGTCAGCACGGTGGCCGCTCGGTCCGCCGGCATCGTCGTCGGCCGCGCCGGCTCCCAGCCGCCGTGGCGCTCTGAGCTCTTCGAGGACTGAGGTCGGGGCTCTTCGACGACTGGCGCCGGAGCCGTCCGCTGAGTGGGTGCCGGGTACCCCGGCCGCCGAGCGTCAGGGGACGAGGTTCGCGAGTCCGGCAGAGATGCTCCGACGGAGTGCGGCCGCCACGACGGCGGGGACCCCGGGGATGCGGGAGTCGAAACCGATCCGGTACTCCAGCCGGGTGCCGCCGCTCGCGGTGGGGAACAGCTTCTGCTCGCCCCAGTGACCGGTGAGCGGGCTGCCCTGGGTGATCCGGTAGCGGATCAGCTCGCCCGGCACGGACTCGGTGACCGTCTCCTCGAACCCCGGCAAGGGACCGATCTTCAGCCGACGGACCGAGCCGACACCGTTGCGGGAGTCGTCGCCGTCGCGCACGCGGGTGATGCCGGCGCCGAAGACCGGTCCGAGGTTCTCGTGCTCGCTGAGGGCGTCGTGGACGGACTGCGGGTCGGAGGCGAAGACGTGCGTGACGTCGACGCGGACGGGAGCGGTCATGGCGCTCACCCTAGGGCCTGTCTAGGGTGTGGTGCTGATGTTCCGCATGCTGTTCCACGAACCCAGGATCCCGGGCAACACCGGCAACACGATCCGGCTCGCCGCCGCCACCGGCTCCGAGCTGCACCTCGTCGAGCCCCTGGGCTTCGACCTGTCCGACACGCAGCTGCGACGCGCCGGCCTGGACTACCACGACCTCGCCGTCATGACGGTCCATCCCGACCTGGAGACCGCGCTCGCCGCGCTCGGCGACGCTCGCGTGTTCGCGTTCACGACGGGCGCGAGCCGGCCCTACACCGACGTGGCCTACACCCCTGGCGACGTGCTGATGTTCGGGGCCGAGCCCGACGGGCTGCCGCAGGCCGTGCAGGACCATCCGCGGGTCACCGACCGCCTGAGGCTGCCGATGCTCGCGGGGAGGCGCTCGATGAACCTCGCCAACTGCGCCGCCATCGCGGTCTACGAGGCGTGGCGCCAGCACGGCTTCGCCGGCGGCACCTGACGCGCCGCTCCGCGGGACGGCGCCCTCACGTGAAGGCGTTGATCCCCGTCTCCGCACGACCGATGAGCAGCTTCTGCACCTGGCTCGTGCCTTCGTAGAGGGTCATGACCCGGGCGTCGCGCAGGTACTTCTGCACCGGGTAGTCGTCGACGAACCCGTAGCCGCCGAAGGCCTGCATCGCGGTGTTGGAGGCCCGCACCGCCGCCTCGGAGGCGAACAGCTTCGCCTTGGACGCCTCCACGCCGAAGGGCTGTCCTCGGTCGATGAGGTTCGCGGCGCGCCAGACCAGCAACCGCGCTGCGTCCGCGTCGAGGCTGAGGTCGGCGATCATGTCCTGGACGAGCTGGAAGCCGGCGATCAGTCGGCCGAACTGCTCACGCGTCGTGGTGTAGGCGACGACCTCCTCCAGACAGCCCTGCACGATGCCGGTGCAGCTCGCTCCGATCGCGACACGACCCTTGTCGAGCGTCTCCATGGCGATGCGGAAACCCTTGCCCTCCTCGCCCAGCAGCGCCGTCCCTGGGACGCGCACGCCGTCGAAGGAGAGCTCGGCCGTGGCCTGGCCGCGCAGGCCGAGCTTGCCGACGATGGTCTGCCGCGCGAAGCCCGGTGAGTCCGTCGGCACCAGGAATGCCGAGATGCCCCGCGGGCCGTCCTCGCCCGTCCGCGCGAAGACCAGCGCCACGTCGGCCCAGGTGCCGTTCGTGATGAAGATCTTGGCCCCGTCGAGCACCCAGTCGTCGCCGTCGCGACGGGCCCGTGTGCGCAGGTTGCCCGCGTCGGAACCGTGACCGGGCTCGGTGAGCCCGAAGCAGCCCAGTGAGGAGCCGGAGGTCAGCCGTGGCAGCCACTCGTCCTTCTGCTCGTCGGTGCCGTGCGCCAGGATCGGCTTCGCGACGAGCCCTGTGGACACCGACACGATGCCCCGGACCGACGAGTCCGCTCTCCCCAGCTCCTCCATGCCGAGCATGTAGGTGAGGTGGTCGCCACCCATGCCACCGTGCTCCTCGGGGATGGTGAGCCCGAAGAAGCCGATCTCGCCGAGCTTCGGCAGCAGGTCCAGGTCGACGGACTCGGACCTGTCCCAGTCACGACGGAACGGGACGATCTCGGCGTCGCAGAACTGGCGGGCGAGGCGGCGGAAGCCGGCCTGCTCCTCGGTGAGGCTCAGATCCATGGGGCGCACGCTACTGCCTGGTGACGTTTCGGTTGCGATGCGCCGTTCCGGTCATGGAAGCGGTCGAGGCGCCGTAGCCTGGGAGACCGGGAGGGACGCATGAGGATCGCGATCGGGCGCGAGGGCCGCCGGCTCGGGCTGTTGATGATGGCCGTGGCGCTGCTGGGTGGGTTCGTCGCTGCCGTGACCACCGAGGGCGCCCACGCCGAGGACGGCCCGTTCTCCGGGGGCATCGTCGTCGTCGGTGACTCGATCACGGCGCGCTACACCGACGACGTCGGCGCGCCGGACCAGGGCTGGTGGAGCTTCGTCGGTCGACACTTCGACACCGAGGTACGCACGTTCGCTCAGTCCGGCTCCGGGTACCAGCGTCCTGGGATGCGCTGCACCGGCGACGTCTTCGGCGACCGCGTCGCAGCATTCGAGGTGGAGGCTCCGTCGGTCTTCATCATCGAAGGTGGCCGCAACGACTGGGCCACGTGCCGGAACGGGCGTCACGTGCGCTCCACCGACGCCGCGGTGCAGGACGCGGTCGTCTCCTACCTGCGACTCGCCAAGCAGCAGCTCCCCGAGAGCACGCGCATCGTGGTGCTCGGACCTCCGTGGGGTGAGCTCGACCCGTGGGAGATGCGACGCGTCACCTCGATCGTGCGCACCGCGGCGATGCGCGAGGGGCTGGAGTACGTCGGCACGCGGGGAACGCTCGATCAGCCAGGGCGCACCGACGACGGTGTGCACCCGACGCGGAGCGGCAACAAGGCGCTCGGTGACCGCGTCGTCGCCGCGCTCTCCCAGCCGGCCCCCTGACCCGAAGCGTGCGCGAGGAGCCGGCTTCCGGCCTCAGGGCAGGGCGTCCGCCACGTGAGGGGCGATGCGACGCAATGCCTCTCCACGGTGACTGATCCGGTCCTTCTCCTCCCGGCTCAGCTCCGCCGTGCTGACGTCGTGCCCGTCCGCCGCGAACAACGGGTCGTAGCCGAAGCCCCCGGCTCCGCGCTCCTCGCGGAGGACCCGACCGGTCATGTCGCCCAGCTCGACGATCTCGGCACCCCCAGGAACGCACAGGGCGACGGCGCAGCGGAACCGGGCCGTGCGACGCTCGTCCGGCACCTCCGCCAGCTGGCCGAGCAGCAGCCGGTTGTTCGTCGCGTCCACGGCGCCTCGCTCGGCGTCCGCACCGGCCAGCCCACCGGACCACCGGGCGGAGAGGACCCCAGGCATGCCGTTGAGCGCGTC
>JBQGDU010000225.1:0-2195 GCA_052039245.1 Aeromicrobium sp.
GCGGCGTTGACCAGGATCGTGCGGGTGGAGGCGATCGTCGGGCTGCCACCCCAGAACACGGCGATGTCGAGCGTGTCGAGACCCGGTGTCTCCAGGCACAGCTGCGCGGCGATCTCCCCGGTCGTGTACATCTGCGCGATACCCGGGGAGAGCAGCAGGCCCGCGGCGGCGAAGTCCGCCCCGTAGGTCTCGTCGCAGGTGATGAGCCAGTCCTGCTCGCCGGTGGTGTCGGTGTAGTGGGCGCCGGAGGCGAGGCACGCCTCCACGACGGCCGGACCGAGCTCGCTGAACGGGCCCACGGTGTTGAGCACGACGGACGCGCCCTCGAAGAGCGTCGTCAGGGCGGCGACGTCGTGCTCGACCTCCACGACCTCGTAGTCGGCGGTCTCGATGCCGGCGACGTTGGAGTCCATCGAGCTCTGGATCTTCTCGGCGCTGCGGCCAGCGGCCACGAACGGCACGTTGTACTCGCGCAGGTACTCGCAGACGAGTCGTCCGGTGTACCCGGAGGCTCCGTAGACCACTACTGGCTTGTTCGTCATGTCGTTCACATCCCCATTCCGCCGTCGACCGGGAGGCCGGCGCCTGTGATGAATCGTGCTGAGTCCGAGGCGAGGAAGACCACCGCGTCGGCGATGTCGGCGACCTCGCCGAGCCGGCCGGCCGGTGTGAGCTCCACGACCGCGCCGACCGCCGCCTCGGGCGACTCGAAGAGTCCGAGGGAGGCGACGTCGTTGGCGAGCCCCGCGCCCATCTCGGTGGGCACCAGGCCCGGGTAGACGCAGTTGACGCGCACCCCGAGGCCGAGCTTGCCCGACTCCATCGCGGCCACGCGCGTGAGTCGGTCGACCGCTGACTTGGTGGCCGAGTAGACGGCGATGCCCGGGAAGGCGATGGTGGCCGCGACCGACGCGACGTTGACGATCGCGCCGCCGGAGCCGGCCGCTCCCGTGGGTCCCATGGCGCGCAGTCCGTGCTTGACGCCGAGCGTGGTGCCGAGGACGTTGACGTCAAGCATGCGACGGATGTCCGCGGGGTCGACCTCGGTCAGCAGGCTGGTGATCTCGACGCCGGCATTGTTGATGAGGATGTCGAGGCCGCCGAGCGTCTCGACGGTGGCGGCGACAGCACGTTCCCACCCGGCCTCGTCGGCGACGTCGTGCTCGACGAAGCCGTGGTCGGACCCGAGCCCGGCCGCCGCGGCCTGGCCGGCCTCGGTCTGCACGTCGGAGATCATCACGCGTGCTCCGGCTGCCGCCAGGGCTGTGGCCATCCCGTGGCCGAGGCCTTGGGCGCCTCCGGTCACCAGCGCCGTGCGGCCGCTGAGGTCGAGTCCACTCATGGGTCGTGCTCCTTTGGTCGTTGTGATGCACGCCACCTTGTCGTGATCTCTTGACGACTGTCAAGACTTTTCTTGACAGTCGTCAAGATCAATGACGGACGGGGGTAGGCTGGGTGCGGCCCAGGAGGTGTCATGTCCAAGACCGCGACCACGTCGCCGGATGATCGCGTCGGCGAGCAGGCGCGCCCGAGGCGCTCGGCGTCGAGCGTCGACAAGGTCGAGAAGCGCCGGCTCGAGCTGGCGGAGTCGGCGTTGAGGACGCTCGGCGAGCTCGGGTACGCCCGGACGGGTCTCCGCGAGATCGCCGCGAACTCGCCCTTCAGTCACGGTGTCGTGCACTACTACTTCCAGGACAAGACCGAGCTCATCGCCTTCTGCGTCCGGCACTACAAGACCATCTGCTCGCAGCGCTACGACGAGACGGTCCACCAGGCCACGACCGTCGCGGAGCTGACCGACGGCGTCGTCACCATCATGCGACGGACCCTGGTCGACGACGTGGGACTGCATCGCCTCTGGTACGACCTGCGGACGCAGAGCATGTTCGAGCCCGGGCTGCGGACGGACGTCCGGCAGATCGACGGGCTGCTCCGCGACATGGTGTGGCGGATCGTCTCCCGGACGGCAGAGCTGTCCGAACGGCACGTGCTGGTCGAGCCTCCACCGCCGACGAGCACGCCGCAGCCCGGGATCTCCGCGACCGGGTCGGTGCCGCGATCGCCCGTCTCGTCGGCTGACCACCGGGTGACGTGTCGCACGTCGGGAACAATGCGCCGTCGGTGTTCCTTGGACGAAGGGTGAGCGACTCGACGACCCTTCCCGGCGAGACGCGCCGCGGGGCGCGTCATGCGCC
>JBQGDU010000226.1:0-3724 GCA_052039245.1 Aeromicrobium sp.
CCGGCCTCGCCTCGGACAACGCGAGCCCGGCGGGGGCCGAGTCCCTGGCCCTCGCCACCAAGCAGGAGGTGGCGCACCGCGGCGTCGGCGTCGGCGTGTGCCACCCGTCCTGGATCGACACCGACAGCGTGCGCGGCGCCGAGGCCGACCTGCCCACCTTCAAGGCCATCCGCGGCAAGCTCCCGTACCCGGCCAACGCCACGACGACGCTCGAGGACTGCGTCGAGGGAATCCTCGAGGGCCTCGCACGACGCAAGAGCCGGGTCTACGTCCCGCGGGGCGTGGTGCTGGCCAACCTGTTCAAGGGCGTGGTCAACGGCCCGATCGGCTGGGCGGTCATGAAGGGCCAGCTCCGCAAGCACGTGCCCGAGCTGGAGCGCGAGGTCGCAGCACTCGGCCGCTTCCAGCACGCCCACGTCCCCCTCACGGACGCCAAGCCCGCGCCCGACCCGCAGGTGTAGAGCGCGGTTCTCGATCGGGGCCGCGTGGAAGCGGCAGCCGCGCCCTGGGCGGCGGGCAGCGTCAGGTCTGGACCGAGGCGGCCAGGCTCGCCATGTGCCCGAGCCGAGCCAGCTCGGAGGCGAGGAACGAGGGACCGCCGTGCCGGCCGACCACGACCACGAAGGGGGCGCCGTCGCGGTCCTTCGCCTGGGTGCCGGCGAGGACGGTGGAGTCCCACCCGGAGACCGGATCGAGGGTGCGAGGCGTGTCGACGTCGAGCCACGCGCTCGCCTCGCCCGGCAGCTCCGGGGCGTTCCGGGTCTGGTGCAGCGCCTGCGGGGCTCCGTCGCGCAGGTGCAGCGCGAGCCCCCAGTCCACCCGGAAGGTGTCCGGCAGGACCTCGATGAACCGCTCGACGGCGTGGGACGGCTCGGCTGCGAACGTCTCGACCGCCTCGAGGTCGAGGCGCAGGTTGGCACCCGCGTTGTACCGGGAGATCCAGTGGACGCGGACGCCCTCCAGCTCGTGGCACGCCGTGATGAGGGCGTCGGGGAAGACGTGCGAGGGCAGCTCCAGCAGGACGTCGTCGACCGCGACGCCGTCGGTCCGGTGCTCCACGATCTCGATCGCCTCGATGTCTGCCCCGGCGGAACCGAGAGCCGTGGCCAGCGCACCCAGCGAACCGGGCACGTCCGGCAGCTCGACGCGCAGCAGGAAGGCCATGGAACCAGTCCACCACACCGCTGTTTCGGTTGCGTGTCGTCGCTACGGTGTGAGACGTGAGAAACGCCTTCCGCACCGTCGCGCTCGTCGAGGCCGTCACGTGGGGAGCGCTCCTCGTCGCCATGTTCTTCAAGTGGGTCGTCCAAGAGGATCCGCACGCGGGCATCGAGGGCGGGGTCCCCTACGCCGGCATGGCCCACGGCATCGCCTTCGTGCTGTACGGCGTCGTGGCGATCGTCGCGTGGATCCACTTCCGGTGGAGCGTCAAGGTCGGCATCGTGGCGTTGCTCGCGGCCATCCCGCCCTTCACGACGGTGGTCTTCGAGGTGTGGGCAGATCGTCGCGGGCTGCTGACGCGCGACGCCGACGTCCCGGCCGACGCCGTCACGTAGGAGCCGTCGATGCGTGAGATCCGTCTGCTGTCACTGGCCGTCCTCAGCCTCGGGACCCTCTTCTCCTCCCGACTGGACGGCTTCGCGGCCCACGCGGTGCTGATCGGCTGCCCCGCCGCCGTGGCGATCCTCGCCACCGTCTGGCGTGAGCACGAGGAACGGGCCGGGCGAATCCTGCTGACGGTCATCGGCGGCATCGCGTTCGGCCAGGTGCTCTCGGTGCTGCTCGGTCCGCGAGTGGCCGACCTGCCCACGTTCGACTCTCTCTCGTACTTCTTCCTGGCGTTCGGCGTGCCCGTCACCGCCCTGTTGTGCGTCGCCGCGGTCTTCGCCGAGCCGCTCGAGGCTGACTCCGATCTCGACCACGACGACCACGAGGAGGACGCCGCCGACGCCTCGGACGTGGATCGCGAGTAGGAGGGTCCGCGGAGAAGCTCGGCGCGTCGTCCGTCTGGTGGGACCGGCCGGGGTGCGGCGGCACAGGTTGTGGGTAGGGTCGGCTGCAGGACGAACCGACGCCACCAGCGAGGGAGCCAGACACATGCCATTGAGGAAGAAGAAGACCGTCCGCGACCAGCTCGAGGATCGCCTCGACGACTTCCTCGCGCAGGCCGACGACCTGCGGCAGGAAGTGGCCAAGCGTGCCCCGGAGGTCCGCGGTGCGCTCGCGAGTCGGCTGGAGAACGGTGTCAACGAGGTCAAGGATCGCTGGCCGGACGTGCGCGACGACCTCCTCGACCGGGTGCCTGAGCTCTCCGATGAGACGTACGACAAGCTGCCCGGCTCGGTGCAGGACCGCCTGCCGGAGCAGGCCAAGCCCAAGAAGAAGCGGCGCCTGCGCAAGATCGTCGGCCTGGGTCTGGTCGCCGGTGCCGTCGCGGCCGCGGTCGCTGCCCTGAAGGGCAAGCAGGCGCCCCCGCCGCCCCCGCCGAGCTACCCGGCACCGGCCGCGCCCAAGCCGGCCACCGCCCCGCCGGCTCCTGCTGCGGCCAAGCCGGCTCCGGCACCCCAGGCGGCCCCCTCGACGCCGAGCGCGGAGGCCGCCAAGGCGGCCGAGGCCAAGGCTGCGGAGAAGGCCACCGACACCAAGCCGGAGCCCAAGCCCAAGGCCTGAGCCCGCACGCACCTCGCCCCCGTCATCGCGATGACGGGGGCGTCGTGCGTCGAGAGCCGTGGCGCGCACTGTTCCAGTGAGGAACACTGTCCTCATGCGCTCCATCTGGAAGGGCTCCATCAGCTTCGGCCTCGTCAACGTCCCGGTGCGCGTCTACAGCGCGACGCAGAGCCACGACGTCTCGCTGCACCAGGTCCACGCCGAGGACGGCGGCCGCATCCGCTATCAGCGCAAGTGCGAGGTGTGCGGTGAGGTGGTGGCCTACGAGGACATCACGAAGGCCTACGACGACGGTGAGAACACGGTCGTGCTGACGGCGGAGGAGCTGGCGTCCCTGCCGGCGGAGAACACCAAGGAGATCGAGGTCGTCGAGTTCGTGCCGGCGAAGCAGATCGACCCGATCCGCCTGGATAAGGCCTACTACCTCGAGCCGAACGACCAGGCGCTCAAGCCGTACACGCTGCTGCGGCGAGCGCTCGAGGACACCGACCGCAGCGCGATCGTCCGCTTCGCCCTGCGTCAGAAGACCCGACTCGCAGTGCTGCGGGTGCGGGACAAGACCCTCCTGCTGCAGACGATGCTGTGGGACGACGAGATCCGCGAAGGGGAGTTCGAGGTCCTCGAGACGGTGCCGCGCATCAGCGCCAAGGAGCGCGACATGGCCTCCCAGCTCGTCGACTCCCTCGCGGGGAACTTCGATCCGAGCGAGTTCACCGACGACTACCAGGAACAGCTGCGCACCCTCGTCGAGGCGAAGCTCGAGGAGGGGGACACCCTCGACACGTCGGCCACCTTCGGCGAGACGGAGGAGGGCGAGGACGCCGAGGTCGTCGATCTCATGGAGGCCCTGCAGCGCAGCGTCGAGCGCAGCAAGAAGAAGCGATCCTCGGCGTCCTCCAAGAGCGGCAGAGCGCGCAAGAAGGCCTGACGCGTGGCCCGTGGATCGGGCGAGACCGTCACGATCGACGGTCACCGTCTGCGACTGACCAACCTGGACAAGGTGATGTACCCGGCCACGGGCACCACCAAGGCCGAGGTCATCTCCTACTACGTC
>JBQGDU010000227.1:0-6000 GCA_052039245.1 Aeromicrobium sp.
CGGGGCGCGGTGCTCGATCGCACGGCGACGAGGGCGGCGGTGAGAGCCGTGGCCATGATGACCAGCGCGGTCACCAGCGCGGCCCGGAAGCCGGCGTCCCCATCCGCCGATGCAGTGACCACCTGGTAGATCGTCATCAGCAGAGCCGCGCCGAGCGAGGAACCGATGCGCTGGCCGGTCTGCAGCGCGCCCCCGGCGGCGCCGCCCATCCGGGGCGGGACGTCGGCGAGCGTCAGCGTGAAGTTCGGCGAGACCACCGCCCCGCCGCCGAGCCCG
Source organism: Aeromicrobium sp. (assembly GCA_052039245.1). GTDB lineage: Bacteria > Actinomycetota > Actinomycetes > Propionibacteriales > Nocardioidaceae > Aeromicrobium. The sequence continues at coordinate 277 of JBQGDU010000227.1, forward strand.
GCCAGCAGCAGGAACGGCGCGAGCGACCACCACAGACCGCTCGTGGAGGCGGTGGGGGCGAGGAGCGCCGCGAGGGCGATGCCGGACATCGTCATGACCAGCGCCCAGACCGTGAGCGGTCGCCCCACCCGACTCACGAGACGTCCCGCCAAGGGCGACGTGATGGCCGAACCGACCGCGAACGGAGTGAGCAGCAGTCCGGCGTGCAGGGCGCTGACGTCACGCGAGGTCTGCAGCCAGACCGACGCGGCGAGGAAGACGCCGGTGAAGCCGGTGAAGTACAGAGTGCCCACAGCGAGGCCGTTGGCGTAGCCGGGCAGGCTGCGCAGCAGTCCGAGGTCCAGCAGTGGAGCATGACCCCGCTGCCGCACCCGCCGCTCCCACACGACGAATCCCCACGCCGCCAGCGGCACGCCGACCAGCAGCACGAGCGGCCATCGTGCCCCGGTCTCCAGGCTCACCACCGGGTACAGCAGGCAGAGCACGGCGGTGCCGAGCAGCAGCGCGCCAGGGACGTCGATGTGCTCGGGTCTGGAGTCCGGGTCGCGGCCCGGGACCATCCTCGCCACGGCCACGAGCGCCGCCAGGCCGATGGGGATGTTCACCAGGAACAGCAGGCGCCACCCCAGGTCCTCTCCGGCGACCCCGATGATGGCACCGCCGAGCAGGGGTCCGGTGGCCGACGCGATCGAGACGGTCAGGCCGAAGTACCCGAAGGCACGGCCACGCTCTGCGCCACTGAACAGCTGCTGGATCAGCCCCGAGCTCTGCGGCGTGAGCAGACCGGCGGACGCGCCCTGCAGGAGGCGGGCGGCCACCATGAGCTCGGCGTTCGGCGCGAGTCCCACGGCGGCGCTCGAGCCGACGAAGCCGATCAGCCCGATCACCATCAGGCGGCGTCGGCCGTAGGCGTCGCCGAGTCGTCCGCCGGCGACGAGCGTCAGGCCGAAGGCGAGCGCGTAGCCGGAGACCACCCACTGCACGGTGGAGGGACGGGCCTCGAGCGCATCCTGGATCGACGGCAGGGCGACGTTGACGATCGTGACGTCGAGCAACGACATGAAGCCGACGACGAGGGTGACCGCGAGGATCCGCCACCGTCGCGGGTGGGGTCGATCGGTCTCGGCCGCGTCGTGGTCGACGTCGACCGGTTCCTCGTGCACCTGCCCAGCCTGCCGCACGGACGTGTGCCCGCAACCGCGAGTGGCTCCGGTCCGGTCGCGAGTCGGCCGAGTCGGGTCAGGAGCGACTCGTGTCGGATGGTCCTTCGGAGGTCAGTCGACGACGCCGTAGAGTCGGTCGCCGGCGTCGCCGAGGCCGGGCACGATGTAGCCGTTCTCGTCCAGCCGCTCGTCGAGCCCGGCGGTGACGAGGGTGACCGGCACGGCGACGTCGGAGAGCTTCTCCTCCACGTGGCGGACCCCCTCGGGTGCGGCCAGCAGGGTCACGGCGGTGATGTGGTCCGCGCCGCGGCGGACGAGGAAGTCGATCGCGTCGACGAGCGTGCCGCCGGTGGCGAGCATCGGGTCGAGGACGTAGCACTGGCGGCCGGAGAGGTCGTCCGGGAGGCGTTCGGCGTAGGTCTCGGCGGTGAGTGTCTTCTCGTTGCGGATCATGCCGAGGAAGCCGACCTCGGCCGTGGGCAGCAGCCGTTGCATGCCCTCGAGCATGCCGAGCCCGGCGCGCAGGATCGGGACGACGAGCGGACGCGGGGTCGAGAGGCGGACGCCGTCGGCCGCGGCGACGGGCGTGGTGACCGTGACGGGCTCGACGCGGACGTCGCGTGTCGCCTCGTACGCGAGCAGGGTGACGAGCTCCTCGGCGAGACGACGGAACGTGGGCGAGTCGGTCTGCGCGTCGCGCAGGACCGTCAGCTTGTGGGAGATCAGCGGGTGGTCGGCGACGTGGACGTCCATGGCCACGAGACTAGTGCGTCCGCCGCGGCGTGGACGAGGCGCTCAGTCGGACAGGAGCACCCGGCGGACCCAGCTGTTGACGAACTTCTCCTCCGGGTCCAGGCGGTCACGCAGAGCACGGAAGTCGCGGAGTCGCTCGGGCCTCGGTGCGTGGTGGAAGACCTTGCCCCAGTGCGGACGCGCGGCGCAGTCGGCGAGGGCGCTCTCGAGCACCCGGGCGGCCTGCTCCGCGGCGCCGGGTGCAGACGTCCACGTGAAGTGGAACGACCACGTGGCCTGCTGGTGCTGCGGACTCAGCCAGTGCTCGTCCGCGCCGACCGTGCGGATCTCCGACGTCTGCAGGGCGTCGGCCAGCTCCGGGCCGGCCGCTCGCAACGCCTGCACCGCGGCAGCTCCGTGCTCCAGCGGGACGTGGTACTCCGACTGGGACTCGTCGCCGTTGCTCGGCAGGAAGCCCGTGCGGAAGTGGGGGACGCGGTCGGCCCACCACCCTGGCTCGTCGAGCTGAGGCGTGCAGTTGACGGCGTCGAGGCCCTCGATCGGGTGCTGCGGCGTGGTGGCCGCGACCAGCCCGTCGGGCACCGGGTCGTCGGGGTCGTCGCCACGACGCTTCAACCAGACCCGGGCCGGGGACCCGTCCCACCGGGTGAAGATGCTGACGCTGCGGGCGAGGCCCTGCATCTCCTCCATCCGATCGCCCATCTCCTCCTCGGCCAGGCCGAGCAGCACCTGCTGGCGCCACGGACGCTCCGGCTCGACGTCGAGCTCGAGCGCGGTGACGACGCCGAGGGTGCCCAGGGAGACGACCGCCCCGTGGAAGTCGGGATCACCGCGACGCAGCGTGAGCACGTCGCCGCTGCCGGTGACCAGCTCGACGGCGCGGACGAACGTCGCCAGGTTGCCGACGTCGCGGCCGGACCCGTGCGTCGCGGTGGCGACCGCCCCGGCCACGCCGATGTGCGGCAACGACGCGAGGTTGCCCAGGGCGAGGCCATGCGGTCGCAGCGACTCGGCGACCTGGGCGTACGTGGCACCACCGCCGACCCGCACCGAGGTGCCGTCCGACGCGGGCTCGACGTCGGTGAATGCGTTCATCAGGACGGCGTGCTCACCGTCGGCGACGCCGTTGAAGGAGTGGCCGGTGCCGACGACCCGCAGTCGTGGCTCGGACGCGACGAGCTCCTGCACCTGCGCCACGGTCGCGGGGGCCGAGGCGTCGGAGAAGCCGTAGGTGACCGTGCCCGACCAGTTGGCCCGGGGAGCCGTGGGGGTGTTCATGACTCGATGATCACCCATGTCGCCCCGAGCGAGGTCGCGGGCGTCAGCGCGCCCCGGCGTCCGGCTCGGGGAGCTCGTCGTAGGAACCGGGCGGCGGCAGCTCCTGCACGGCCCATCGGTTGCCGTCGGGATCGGTGAACCCGGTGAACGATCCCCACGGCAGGACCTGCACGGGGGTCGCCTCGACGCCGCGGCCCACGAGATCGGCGTAGGCGGTCTCGGCGTCGTCGACCACCACCTGGATGCTGTGCTGCGATCCCGGAGTCATGTCGGTGATCCCCTCGCCGAGGGCGATCGAGCAGGCAGAACCAGGCGGCGTGATCTGGACGAAGCGCGTGGTGTCGTCGACCCGGGTGTCGATGTCGAGGGTGAAGCCGACCTTCTCGACGTAGAACTCGACAGCGCGGTCGACGTCGGTGACGGGGACGAAGATGAGCTCGATGCGACAGTCCATGGTCTCTCCTCGGAGCGGATGTCCCCCATCGTGGCGGCGCCCACCGACAGAAACCTGCTCGGTGTGTCAGTGAGGGACAATTGGATGGTGGACGACGAGGACGCGATGCGCCGGGCCCTGGAGCTCGCCCGCGGGGCGACGGCGGCCGGTGACGTGCCGGTCGGCGCTGTGGTCCTGGACGCCCAGGGGCACGTGGTGGGCGAGGGGTTCAACACTCGTGAGCGCGACGAGGACCCCACCGGTCACGCCGAGGTGGTCGCGCTGCGCGACGCCGCGGCCCGTCTGGCCACGTGGCGGCTCGACGGATGCACGCTCGTCGTCACCCTGGAGCCCTGCACGATGTGCGCCGGCGCGATCGTCTCCTCGCGCGTCGCCCGGCTCGTGCTCGGCGCCTGGGACGAGAAGGCCGGTGCGGTCGGCTCGCTGTGGGACGTCGTGCGAGACCGTCGGCTCAACCACCGGCCGCAGGTCCGGTCCGGCCTGTTGGCCGAGGAGTCCGCAGCGCTGCTGAGGGCGTTCTTCGACCAGCGACGCTGACCGGGGGACCCTCGACGGAATAAGTTGAATCTTGTACTAGTTGTCACCAGTACCGACGCCACACCGTCCACCCGGAGGCACCATGAGCAGCATGCAGTTCGGCATCTTCACCGTCGGCGACGTCACGCCCGACCCCACCGACGGATCCGTGCCCACCGAGCACGACCGGATCAAGGCGACGGTCGAGATCGCCAAGAAGGCCGACGAGATCGGACTCGACGTCTTCGCGACCGGCGAGCACCACAACCCGCCGTTCGTCCCGTCCAGCCCCACCACGACGCTCGCCTACATCGGAGCCCAGACGAAGAACCTCATCCTCTCGACGTCGACGACGCTCATCACCACGAACGACCCGGTCAAGATCGCCGAGGACTACGCGACCCTGCAGCACCTGGTCGACGGCCGGATGGACCTCATGCTCGGCCGCGGCAACACCGCTCCGGTCTACCCGTGGTTCGGCTACGACGGCAGCAAGGCCGTCGAGCTCACCATCGAGCACTACCAGCTCCTGCGGCGTCTCTGGGAGGAGGACGTCGTCTCCTGGGAGGGCCGCTTCCGCACTCCCCTGCAGGGCTTCACCGCCACCCCGCGCCCGCTCGACGGCGTCGCCCCGTTCGTGTGGCACGGCTCCATCCGGACGCCCGAGGTGGCGGAGCTGGCGGCGTACTACGGCGACGGCTACTTCGCCAACAACATCTTCTGGCCCAAGGAGCACTACATCCGGCTGATCGACTTCTACCGCCAGCGCTACGCCCACTACGGGCACGGCGAGCCGGAGCAGGCGGTCGTCGGTCTCGGCGGGCAGTTCTTCATCCGGCCCAACAGCCAGGACGCGGTGCGGGAGTTCCGGCCGTACTTCGACAACGCGCCGGTCTACGGCCACGGGCCGTCGCTGGAGGACTTCAGCTCGCAGACGCCGCTCACCGTCGGGAGTCCGCAGGAGTTCGTCGAGAAGACCCTCGCCTTCGCCGACTACTTCGGCGACTACCAGCGCCAGCTGTTCCTCGTCGACCATGCCGGGCTCCCTCTGAAGACGGTGCTGGAGCAGCTCGACCTGCTCGGTGAGGTCCTGCCGACACTGCGCGCGGAGTTCGACGCCCGCCGGCCGGAGGGCGTTGCCGACGCTCCCACCCACGCGGCGCGCGTCGCCGCCCGGGACGCTGCCGTGGCGGAGAAGGTCTCCTCATGAGGGTGGTGGCGATCAGCGCCGGGCTCAGCGATCCGTCCACCAGTCGGCTGCTCGCGGACCGCATCACCGACGCTCTCGGTGAGCGGCTCGGCGCCCTGAGCGTCGAGACCGTCGAGCTGCGCCCGCTCGCACACGACATCACCGATGCCGCACTGTCCGGCTACGCGGCACCGCGACTGCAAGATGTCATCGACAAGGTCGGGGCGGCCGACGCCCTCGTGGTGGTCACCCCCATCTTCAAGGCCTCCTATACGGGTCTGTTCAAGACCTTCGTGGATGTTCTCGAGTCCGACCTGCTGATCGGCAAGCCGGTACTCCTGGCAGCCACGGGCGGCACGGCGCGGCACTCG
>JBQGDU010000228.1:0-2638 GCA_052039245.1 Aeromicrobium sp.
GGGTCCGTCGACGCCCTCGGCCTTGGCGAGGACGACCGTCACCGGGCCGGCGTCGGCGAGTGCGGCGAGGTCGTCCTCGTGGTCGGCCGTGCCGACCGCGTTGACGCGGACCGCCGTGGGGGTGGACGTGCGGGCGAGCCAGGACCGGACGTGCTCGCGTGCTGCCGGCCGGGCGTCCGCGGGCACGGCGTCCTCGAGATCCAGGACGACCACGTCGGGTCCGGCCGCCGCGGCCTTCTCGAAGCGGTCCGGGCGGTCACCGGGGACGAAGAGCAGGCTGCGGGCGGTCGTGACGGCGTCGTTCGGGCTCATGCGTCGCTCCCGGGCGCCAGCAGGCCCTCCTCGCAGAGAGCGCGGACCTGCTGCTCCGGCAGGCCGAGCGCCTCGGCGAGGACCTGCGGTCCGTGCTGCCCGAGCGACGGGGCGGGGCGCGGGGGTGACTGGGTGCCGTCGACGGCGATGGCCGACCGCGGCGCGAGGTGGGCCCCGACGCCGTCCTGTCCGGCCTCGGTGAACAACGGGTGCTCGCGCAGCAGGCGCGCGTCGTCCGCCGCGAGGTCGGCGAACGTCCGGTAGCGCTCCCAGAGCAGGCTCGTCCCGGAGAGCGACGCCTCGACGTCGGCGGCGTCCCGGGCGGAGAACCACTCGTCCACGAGCGCGCCCAGGACGTCGCGGTGGCGGAACCGGTCGCCCTCGTCGCCGAAGTCGGTGCCCAGCGCGTGGCCCAGAGCGGTGACGGCGTCCTCGAGACCGGTGACCCGCAGCAGGTCGGCCCAGTGGCGTGGCGTCAGGGCCACGAGCATGTAGCGGACGTCGTCGGCGGTGCGGACGTCGCGGCCGAAGGTCCCGTAGACGTCGTTGCCGTCGGGCTCGCGGCGGACGTCGGGGCGCAGCTGCGCCTCCGCGAGGTATCCGAGGGTGCCGGCGGTGGCGAGCGCGACGTCCTCCAGCGCGACGCTGATGCTGCTCCCCTCGCCGGTGCGCAGTCGACGACGTTCGGCGGCGAGGAGGCCGGTCGCGAGGTAGAGGCCGGCGGCGACGTCCCAGGCGGGGAGCACGTGGTTCACCGGGCCGGCGGAGTCCCGCGTGCCGGTGACCGCCGGGAAGCCGGTGCCGGCCTGCACGGTGTAGTCGACGGCCGACCCTCCGCCGTGACGACCCGTCAGGAGCACGTGCACGACGTCGGGGCGTCGGCGGACGAGGTCGTCGTGGCGCAACCCGTCCAAGCGGTCGGTGTTGGTGACGAGGATCCCGCCACTGTCGCCTCCGGCCACGACGAGGTCCGCGACCAGCTCGCGGCCGCGAGGGTCGCGCAGATCCACGGCCACGGACTTCTTGCCGCGGTTCAGCCCCGTCCAGTACAGGCTGCGGCCCTGTGGGGAGAGCGGCCAGCGTCCCCGGTCGGGGCCGCCGGTGAGCGGCTCGACCCGGATCACCTCGGCGCCGAGGTGGGCCAGGGTCATGCCGCAGAGCGGGGTGGCCACGAAGCCCGAGACCTCCACGATGCGCAGCCCGGTGAGTGGCGCTCCTGACGGAGCCGGGTCGCCGTCGCCGATGCCAGATGATGGAATCATGATCATGCATCCTACATAATGCATGATCGAGCATGCTGGCGGGACGCTAGATTGTCCTGGGCGCAGCGTGCGCCGACGCGTCCGCCCGACCCGCCGCCAGGAGATCCGATGGCCAGCACCCGACCCCAGCTCAGCGACGAGGTGGCCGCACACGTCCGCCAGCTCGTGCTGAGCGGCCAGCTGCGGGCCGGTGAGTTCGTGCGGGTCGATCGGCTCGCCCGTGACCTGGAGATGAGCATCACCCCGGTCCGCGAGGGGTTGCTGGCGCTGCGCGGGGAAGGCCTGCTGACCCTGGTGCCGCGGCGCGGCTTCCAGGTGGCCACGCTGACCGAGGGTGACGTCAGGGACATCTTCTGGGTCCAGGCCCAGATCGCCGGAGAGCTCGCCGCGCGCGCCAGCGTCGCCCTCGACGACGAGGCTCTGGACGAGCTCGAGGAGCTGCAGCGTGAGCTCGGGGAGGCACTGGCCGGCGACGACCTCGAGCGGGTCGAGCGGCTCAACCACTCCTTCCACCGCCGGATCAACGTCGCCTCCGACGGCTCGCGGCTGCGCTGGTTCCTCGCCGCCACCACCCGCTACGTCCCGCTGCGGTACTACCACCGTGTCGGGGGGTGGCCCGACGCCACCCGGCACGACCACACCGACGTCCTCGAGGCGCTGCGGGCTCGTGACGCCGAGGGGGCGCGACGGGCGATGGTCGAGCACATCGTGCACACCGGCGAGCTGCTGGTGGCGCACGGGGGCTTCGCCGGGGAGCGGGCCGACGACTCCTGACCGTCCCGTCATCGGGCGGGCTCCGTCAGCGTCGGGCCGACCGGCGCGGCGGGCGGCCCGAGCAGGAGGGCGAGCGACCCCGCGACCAGCACGACGGGCCCGGCGTAGACCACGAACAGGCTGTGCTGCTCGATCGTGATCGCGACCCACGAGTAGCCGATGGCGAGTCCGCAGAACCGCATCATGTTGTGCACGCCGAGCGCGGCACCGTGGGCGGCGGCGGGAGAGCGCATGAGGGCGAAGGCGGCGTTGGCCTGCACCGCGCCGATGGCGGCACCGACGCAGACCAG
>JBQGDU010000229.1:0-3662 GCA_052039245.1 Aeromicrobium sp.
ACCGACGTCGAGATCACCGACTACCACTGACCGAGCAAGAGAGGAGACACCAATCATGGCCACGACCAGCAAGGCACACGACCCGATCACTCCCGGCGAGATCCTGCTGACCGAGTTCCTGGAGCCGCTAGGCATCACCCAGTACCGCCTCGCCCAGGCCACTGGTCTCCCCCAGACCCGGATCAGCGAGATCGTGCGCGGCAAGCGCACCATCACCACCGACACCGCCCTGCGTCTGTCGAAGGCGCTCGGCGTCGACGACCGCTTCTGGATCAACATCCAGACCGACTACGACCTCGAACTTCAGCGTGACTTGCACGGCGATGAACTGGCCGGCGTCACTCCTTTGGTTGCGAGCTGAACGCCGTCATTCGTCAGGCTGATGGGAAGGCAACGGAGAGCATCCGGTGCAGGGCGTCGACGTCCGCGGTACCGAGTGGTCCGTCCGACTCGAGCCGGGAGTAGAGCCTGCGCGGGTACATGACCTCGACGCCGCCGATGACGAACGGCTTGCCGAGGATCGGCCAGTCGGATTCGAGGAAGCACAGGACGCCCCGCACCTCGACTTCGGCGCCGACGACGTCCTGCACGAGGCCCACCTGCTTGACGACGCCGTCGACGAGCTTGGTGCGGTCACGACCGCCCACGACCAGCTTCTCCACCCGCGGCCTGAACAGACCGCCCTCGACCTTCAGCGCCGGGCGCTGCTCGCGGTAGCGCTTCGGGTCGACGACCCAGACTCCGGCCGATGTGACGACGAGATGGTCGATGTTCGCGCGGCTGCCTGGGATACGGCGGTCGTGCAGCACCTTGAGCCGGTCGGATGCGCGCTCGTTCAGAGCGGCCCCGATGCGCTCCTCGCCCGCTGCACCGGTGTTCCACGACGAGGTGGAGCGGGCCTCTCCGCCTAGGGCGACCCGCAGACCCCCGGTGTACCGGTGCCTTTCCCGAGTCCGTCGCTCGGCGTTGGCCTTGCGCTTCTCGTACTCGCGACGAGCCGATGCCCCCGGGATGCCAGGATCGACCTCATCGCTCGGACCCGCATCGCCTTGCCCGACGTCAAGCCGTCCGGCTACTTCATGGTCGGGTCGACAGTCGACGCAGCGCACCGTCTTGGTCGGCCTCTCCCAGACTGCCTCAGTAGCTGTCGGCAGCTCCGCAGAGCACAAGCGACAGACCCCGGGCCGACGCAGGCGCATGCGCTTGTCTGGTGCCGGTCCGGTCTCCACGGCGCGAGACTAGGCGAGCCGATTCCTCTGCGTCCTCGGATTCGACGAAGTCGGCGTCGCCCGGCCCATCGATGAATGGCGCTCGAGCTCCGGTGTCCAAGCGATGGCGATGGGCGGATGCCAACACACGTGCTTGCCAACGGCAGGTGATCTCAAGCCGCGTCTTCGACGTCTCCAGAGTCGGCCGCCGTCTGCGTTTCCCGGCCCCGCCACAGCTCGGGCGTCAGCGCGCGGGGTCGATCATCGTCATGCCGGCGACGGTGGCCTGGTCGAAGACCGGGAGCAGCTCGGCGGCCTCCTGCAGACCGATGGTGCGCTCGATGAGGCGCTGCGGCTGCAGGGCACCGCTCTCGATGAGGCGCATCATGTCCGGGTAGTCCACGGCCACCATGCCGTGGCTGCCGAGCAGGTCCAGCTCCCAGCCGATCACCCGGTCCATCGGCACCCGTGGGTGACCGTCGACAGGCGGCAGCAGGCCGACCTGCACGTGCCGGCCGCGGCGACGCAGGCCGAGGATCGCGTCGGCCGAGGTCTGCTCGCTGCCGACGGCGTCCACGGCGACGTGGCTGCCCCCGCCGGTGAGGTCATGGACTGCTGCTGGGACGTCGGTGCCGTCACCAAGAAGGGTGTGCTCCGCCCCGAGCTCCTCGGCCACGGCCAACGCCTGCGGGGTGCGGTCCACGGCGACGACCCGGGCCCCGAGCGCCCGCGCGATCATGACCGCGCTGAGGCCGACTCCCCCAGCGCCCACGACGGCGACCCACTCCCCCTCGACCACGCGAGCACGTCCGGCCAGAGCCCGGTAGGCCGTGGCGAAGCGGCACCCGAGACTCGCCGCGGTGGCGAAGTCGACCCCGTCGGGCACGCGGACGAGATTGACGTCGGCGGCATGCAGGGCGACCTGCTCGGCGAAGGAACCCCAGTGCGTGAACCCGGGCTGCTGCTGGTCGGGACACACCTGGGCCTGCCCGGTCCGGCACCACTCGCACCGGCCGCACCCACAGACGAACGGAACGGTCACCCGGTCGCCGACCGACCAGCGACCCACCTGCGGACCGGTCTCGACCACCACGCCGGCGAGCTCGTGGCCGGGCACATGAGGGTAGGCGATGTCGTCGTGGCCGGCCCAGGCATGCCAGTCGCTGCGGCACATCCCGGTGGCTCGGACGTGGACCAGCACGCCGTCCGCCGGCACGACGGGCGGCTCGACGGACCGGACCTCCGGCTGCTCCCGGACCCCGTCCACGACGACTGCGCGCATCCCGCCATCATCCCCGACGCGGACGCGCGGTGACGTCAGGCCGTCGCCACGTCGCGGGTGCCGTCGGCCGTCCAGGCGTTCAAGGATCCGTCGTAGACCGCCACGTCGTCACGACCGACGAGCCCGAGGGCGAAGGTGAGTGCCGTGGCAGCGATGCCGCCACCGCAGTACGTGATCGGTCGCGCGCCGGGCTCGAGCAGTCCGGCGTCACCCAGGATCCCGCGGAGCTCGTCGACGGACCGGAACCGGCCGTCGTCGCCGGTGAGCTCGTCGAACCCGACGTTGCCGCTGCCGGGGATGTGCGCCGCCTCGTACGTCTCACGGCCGAGTGCACAGACGACCGGTGCCGAGCTGCTCGCGAGCGCCGCCTCGACGTCCTCGGTGGCGGCCAGCCGCTCCGGACGGCGCACGGCCGTGAAGGTGCGTGGTTCGGGCGTGGTGCCCGCGCCGGTCTCCACCTCTCCCCCGGCCGCGGTCCACGCTGCCAGTCCGCCGTCGAGCACCGCGACGTCGTCGAAGCCCTCCAGACCGAGCTGCCACCACAGCCGCGTGGCCCAGATGCCGTTGGCGACGTCGTAGACCACCACCGTCGTGCCCTCGCCCACCCCGGCCGCGCCGAGCGCCTGCGCGAACCGCTCGCTCGGGGCCACCGTGAACGCGACGTCGGCGTCGGGGTCGGTGAGCTGGGAGATCTGGTCGACGAACACGGCGCCCGGTACATGGCCCTGGGCGAAGGTCTCGGATCCGCTGGCGACGTGAGCGCCCTCGGCGTCGAACGTGAGGTGGACGGTGGCATCGATGACCCGGACGTCGGGATCGTCGAGGTGGTCGGCGAGCCACGCGGCGGAGACGAGCTGAGCAGTCATGACGCGGAATCTAGACCGCAGACGACACCTCTCCCGCCTCGTCTCACGATGAAGACGTCAGGCCAGCAGTAACCGGGCCAGCAGCCCCCAGCCGGCCGCCCACACGAACGACGCGAGCGTGCCGACGACGAACCGCTCGGACGCGGCAGGGTGCTCACGCAGCTCCGGGTAGCGGCCGAGCCCCTTGACCGCCACCACCGACGCGACGCCGACCTCGAATCCTGCGGCGATGCTGCCGGCGAGGGCGAGCCGCTCGAGCAGACCGATCCAGAGTCCGCCGCGCAGACTCGACTCGGCGTCCTCGGA
>JBQGDU010000230.1:0-10395 GCA_052039245.1 Aeromicrobium sp.
CGTGCTCGTGGACGCAGCCACGGCCTACGCCGTCGTCGACGGGCTCTTCGAGCAGGCGCTCGTGGCGGCCGTCGACGACCAGGACGCCGCCGCACGAGATCTCGGCGACCGGGTCCGGGCCGCGATCGGCCGCCTCGTCGGCTGAGCGCCGGGTGACGTGTCGCACGTCGGGAACAATGCGGGGCCGGCGTTCCTTGGACGAAGGGTGAGCGACTCGACGACCTTTCCCGGCGAGGCGCGCCGCGGGGCGCGTCATGCGCCGCTCGCCATCCTCGCGCTGGCGCTCGGCGGCTTCGCGATCGGCACCACGGAGTTCGTGACCATGGGTCTGCTGAGCGAGATCGCGGACGGCATCGGCGAGACCATCCCGCGCACCGGTCACGTCATCAGCGCCTACGCGTTCGGTGTCGTGGTCGGAGCCCCGCTCATCGTCGCGTCCTGCGCCCGTCTGCCGCGCCGCGCGCTGGCCGTCGGGCTCGTGCTGGCGCTCGCGGTGGGCAACATCGCGACGGCGCTCGCGGACGGGTACGCGCAGCTGATGGCTGCCCGGTTCCTCGCAGGCCTCCCGCACGGTGCCTACTTCGGCGTCGCGTCGCTGCTGGCCGCCTCGCTCGTCGGCCCGGAGCGTCGTGGACGCGCCGTCGCCGGGGTGATGCTCGGCCTCTCCGTGGCCACCGTCGCGGGGGTCCCGGCCAGCACGTGGCTCGGTCAGAACCTCGGTTGGCGATCCGCCTACTGGCTCGTGGTCGTGCTCGCCGTCGCCACCGTCGCGATGATCTGGGCCTTCGTCCCGTCCCGTCCTGGGGACCGGTCGGCCACGGTGCGTGCCGAGCTGGGCGCGCTCGCGCGCCCACAGGTGCTGTTCGCCGTCGCCGCCGGCATGGTCGGGTTCGGTGGCGTCTTCGCGCTCTACAGCTACGTCAGCCCCCTGGTCACGGAGGTCACCCGCCTCGACCTCACGACTGTGCCGTGGTTCCTGCTCGCCTTCGGCACCGGGTCGGTCGTCGGTTCGTGGCTCGCCGGCGTGCTGGCCGACTGGGACGTCGAGCGGACGGTGGTGGGCGGCTTCGTCGTGCTCGTGGCGATGCTGGTGCTGTCCTGGTGGCTGACGCCGACGGTCGTCGGTGCCGCCGTGACCATCTTCGTGGTGGGCGTGCTCGGCTCGGTGCTGGCCATCGCACTGCAGATCCGGCTGATGAGTGCGGCCGGGGAGGCCGAGATGCTCGGTGCCGCGCTCAACCACTCCGCCCTGAACATCGCCAACGGTCTCGGCGCGGCGGTCGGTTCGGTGGTCATCTCCGCCGGCTGGGGATACCGCGCGCCGTCGCTCGTCGGCGCAGCGCTCGCGGTGGGCGGTCTGCTGATCTTCGTGGCCGGTCTCGCGGTCCAGCGCCGGGTGCGTCGGGACGAGGTGCCCGCGAGGGCGGAGCCTGCGACGCTGGACGCATGAGCGACCTCTCCATCGTGGCGCAGCGCGCCCGCACCCTCGCCGAGCTGCACGACCGCGGCACCACCCTCGTCCTGCCCACCGTCTGGGACGCCTGGAGTGCTCGAGCCGTGGCCGAGCTCGGCTTCGAGGCCCTGAGCATCGGCAGTCATCCGCTCGCGGACTCCCGCGGCCAGGGTGACGGCGAGCAGATGAGCCTCGACGACGCTCTCGACGGGATCACTCGCATCACCTCGGCCGTCGACGTCCCGGTGACTGCCGACGTGGAGTCCGGGTACGACACGCCCGCAGCCGAGCTCGTCGAGCGCGTGCTCGATGCCGGCGCCGCCGGAATCAACGTCGAGGACACGGTCCACAGCGAGGGTCGGGTGCGTGGCGTGCAGGAGCACGCGGACTACGTCGGCGCCCTGAGGGCAGCCGCGGACGCTGCCGGCGTGGACCTCGTCATCAACGCCCGCACCGATGCGCTGCTGCACGGGCGTGAGCGGTTCGACGATCCCGTGGCCGAGGCCGTCGAGCGGATCCGGGCGTGCGAGAAGGCGGGAGCTCGCAGCGTGTACCCCGTCAAGATCCCGGACCCCGCCACGTTGCGGACGCTGCTCGACGCCGTGCAGATCCCGCTGAACGTGACGGCCAACCCGCGTTCGGGTGCCCCTGCCGGCACGCTCGAGGAGCTACGGTCCGCCGGCGTCCGCCGCATCACCTACGGGCCCCTGCTGCAGGCGGAGCTCACCGCGCCTCTGCAGGACCTCGTGCGTCCCTGGGCCTGATCCGCCGGCGTCGGGTTCAGGACGCGACGACGTCGGCTCCGACCTGCGGACGCAGCCACACTCGATCGCCCTCGTGCAGGTCGAGCGCCTTGGCCTCCGCCCGGGTGACGACGACCTGGACGGGCTCGCCGCCGAGGGGGCCCTCCGGCGTCACCTCGAGCCGGACCTCGAACCCGATGCGCGTCCATCGGGTGATGTGGCCGACGGCGGTGGCCGCCTGCTCGTAGCGCGAGATGTCGATGTCGTGCGGGCGGATGAGACGGTCCCCGAGAGTGGTGACCGGCCCGAGGAAGCCCAGCACGAACTCGCTCGCCGGCTTGTCGTAGAGGTCGTCGGGGGTGCCGACCTGCTCGATGCGCCCCTCGTTGATGACGACGATGGAGTCCGCCACCTCCAGTGCCTCCTCCTGGTCGTGCGTGACGAAGACGGTCGTCACGGGCATCTCGTCGTGGAGGCGACGCAGCCAGTCCCGCAGCTCCTTGCGGACCTTGGCGTCGAGGGCGCCGAAGGGCTCGTCGAGCAGCAGGACCGTGGGCTCGATGGCCAGGGCCCGGGCGAGGGCCATGCGCTGACGCTGACCGCCGGAGAGCTGTGACGGCAGTCGGTGCGCGAACTGGGTCAGGTGGACCAGCTGCAGCAGCTCGTCCACCTTCGCCTTGATCTCCTCCTTCGGACGCTTGCGGATCTCGAGCCCGAACGCCACGTTCCGCGCCACGTTGAGGTGCTTGAACGCCGCGTAGTGCTGGAAGACGAACCCCACGTTGCGCTTCTGCACCGGCAGGGCGGTGGCGTCGTTGCCCTCGATGACGACGGACCCGGAGTCCGTGGCCTCCAGGCCGGCGATGATGCGTAGCAGGGTGGTCTTCCCGCCGCCGGACGGGCCGAGCAGGGCGGTCAGCTGGCCGGTGGGGATGCTGAGGTCGATGTCCTCGAGCGCGACGAAGTCGCCGAACCGCTTGTTCACCCCGGACACTTCGATGCTCATGCGACCACGACCTGAGGAGAAGGAGCGTAGGTACGTGGTCGCATTCGTTCTCCTTGGTTCGTTCGCTGGCGCTCACTCATGCGGAAACCTTTCAGTGGCGGGCCGCGCGGGCCCGCAGGATCGAGACGACGACGATGCACAGGACGGAGACGCTCGCGAGGAGGAAGGCGATCGCGTACGCGCCCTCCTGGTCGAAGTTGAGGTACTTCTCCTCCACGGCCAGCGTCGCGGTGCGGGTCTGGCCGAGGATGTTGCCGGAGACGACCTTGACGGCGCCGAACTCCCCGAGTGATCGGGCGAGGGTCAGGACGACGCCGTAGACGACGGCCCAGCGGATCCCGGGCAGGGTGATGCGCCAGAAGGTCTGCCAGCCGGTGGCGCCGAGGCTGTGGGCGGCCTGCTCCTGCTCGGTGCCGAGCTCGTGCAGGACGGGCACGACCTCGCGGATCACGAGCGGCAGCGCCACGAAGGCCGTCGCCATGATGATGCCGGGCGTGGAGAAGATGACCTGCAGGACCTCGTCGCCGCCGAGCTCGCCGTACCAGCCGTTGCGACCGTAGACGAGGACGAGCGCGAGGCCCACCACGATGGGGGAGACCGACAGCGGGAGGTCGAGCAACGCGTTGAGGATCCGCTTGCCGGGGAAGTGGGTGCGTACGAGCAGCAGCGAGATGCTGACGCCGAAGACGGTGTTGATCACCGTGGCGACCACGGCGGCGAACGCCGTGAGCTGCAGTGCGTGGACCATGTCCGGGTCCTCGAAGAGACCACGGAAGGAGTCCAGACCGTTGGCGAACGCGTTCGTCGCGACGAGCGAGACCGGCCAGACCACGAGGAGCGCGAGGTAGACGATCACGAGGGTGCGCAGGCCGTAGGTGAACCAGCTCTTGCGCTGCCACGTGCCACGGCGGGGCCTCGTGCGGCGGCCCGTCGTGGCCGAGGGCCCGGGTGTCTCAGGCACGAGCCGACACCCGCCTCTGCAGGACGTCGAGCAGGATGATCACCAGCAGCGAGACGAGCAGCAGCAGGGCGGCGATCGACGACGCGGCGGCGGGGTTGTCGTTCTCGATGGCGCTCAGGATGCGAACCGATGCCACCTCGGACCTGAACGGGAGGTTGCCTGACAGCAGCACGAGCGAGCCGTACTCTCCCACGCCGCGGGCGAACGCCAGTGCGGCGCCGGCGGTGATCGCGGGGGCGAGGCTCGGCAGGATGACGCGTCGGAAGGTGGTGGCACGGCTTGCGCCGAGCGACGCGGCCGCCTCCTCGACCTCGGCGTCCAGCTGCTCCAGCACCGGCTGGACCATGCGGACCACGAACGGCAGCGTCACGAACAGGAACGCCAGGTAGACCGACGTCCCGCTGTTCGCGACGTTGATCCCGAGCGGGCCGTCGTCGTTGCCGTACAGCGACAGCAGGACGAGTCCGGCGACGATCGTGGGCAGCGCGAACGGGATGTCGATGATGAGCTCGAGGGCGGCCTTGCCCGGGAACCGGTCGCGCACGAGCACCCACGCGATCGCGGTGCCGATGAACACGTTGACGACCGTCACGACCGATGCCGACACGAGGGTCACCCGGATCGCGTAGAGGTTCTGCTCGTTGGTGATCGCCCGGAAGAAGCCACCCCAGCCGGCCTCACCGGCCGTGATCAGCACCGCCGTGAGCGGGATGAGCACGAGCAGGCTGAACCAGAGCATCGTGACACCGAGTCCGATGCCCGAGGTGGGGGTCAGGGTGTACGGCAGACGGGCCGGCCTGGAGCGGCGGGCCACGTCCGTCGTCGTGGGCGCTGAGCTCACGTTGGAGTCCTTTGCTGCTGGGTGCTGCGGGTCCTGTCGTCGCCCGGCCACGTCGGTGGGAGTCGCGGCCGGGAGGCGGGCGGCTACTGCGAGGCCTTGCCGGACTTCTCGATCGACTGCGTCACGATGCCCGGCTCGCCCTCGGAGCCGTCCGCGAAGAGCTTGTCGGCGACGCCGCCCCACCCGGGTCCGTCGAAGTTGTTCTCCAGGGTCAGCAGGTTCTCGACCTCCGGGAACGGGTTCTCCGGGTCCGGAGCGCCCTCGATGTCGCTGGGCTCGAGGTCGTAGTCGGCGAGGTCGACGATGCCCGGCTCCTCGGTGTTGACCGGGCGGAAGCCGGTGAGCGCGAACTGCTTCTGGCCCTCGGTGCCGAGGACGAAGTCGAGCCAGTCCTGCGCGGCGGGCACGGCATCGTTCAGGATCGCGCCGGGGTTCTCGATGAGGAGCGTCGTCTCCGGG
This sequence comes from Aeromicrobium sp., assembly GCA_052039245.1. Lineage (GTDB taxonomy): Bacteria > Actinomycetota > Actinomycetes > Propionibacteriales > Nocardioidaceae > Aeromicrobium. Next base: position 5,464 of record JBQGDU010000230.1, read on the forward strand.
ATGACGTACTCGAACGCGTTGCCGTTCTGTGCGGCGAGGATCGCCTCGTTCTCGTACGCGAGCAGGACGTCGCCGGTCCCGCCGAGGAAGCTCTGCGTCGCGTCACGGCCGCTGTTGGTGAGCGAGACGACGTTGGCGAAGACCTTGTCCACGAACTGCGTGGCCTCCTGCTCGCTGCCACCGTTCTCGGTGACGTGACCCCACGCCGCGAGCGCGTTCCAGCGCGCCGCTCCGGACGAGGCCGGGTTGGCGGTCACGATCTCGACGTCGTCGCGGGCGAGGTCGTCCCATCCCTGGATGTTCTTCGGGTTGCCGTCGCGGACGCCGAGGACGACGATCGACGTCGAGACGATGCCCTTGTTCTCGCCGTCGTCCCAGGTCTCGTCGACGAGCCCGGCGTCGACGAGACGGTCGACGTCGGTGGCCACCGAGAGGTGCACGTAGTCGGCGTCGCGGCCGTCCACCACGGCCCGGCTCTGGTCGCCGGAGGCGCCGTAGGAGGAGGAGAAGCCGACGCCCTCGCCCTCCGGGGTCTCGCGGAACTCCTCCGCGATGGCCTTGTTCGCGGCCTCCGGGACGGCGAAGCCGACGATGCTGATCGTCCCCTCGTCCGATCCACCGCAGGCGGCGAGCAGCCCCGCGGCGGTGAGGAGAGCCGTGGGGGCGGCGAGGCGGCGTCGGAGCGTCGAGCTCATGAAGGAGTCCTTGTCGTCGTCGTGCACGCCGGTCGGGGGCGGTGTGCGTCGGGACGAACCTAGGGACTCCGGGCAGCGACTCCCGACGATCTCACGATGCGGGACATCTGGCTCATGATGTGGTCGGAGGTTCCTCGGTGGCGGGCAGCCTGGCGTCCGCGGCCGGCAGCCACCGCTGCAGCGGCTCGGCCGGGGCCTGGGTCCCCGGGGGCCATCGACCGGACCGTCGCGCTGCGCCTCCCCCGAGTCGACGGCGCGCGGGGGTGGTGCGTGCTGTTCGGTGGGACGGGTCGGCTCAGCCGCGACGGGACAGGTGGGCCTCGATGCCGTCGAGGATGCGCTCCAGGCCGTAGCTGAACAACCAGGCGTCGGCCTCGTCGCTCGTCTCCGCCGGGACGTCCTCGAACAACGTGGTGTCGCTCGCCACGGCGTGGACGAAGGGGAACCGCTCGGCGTCGGTGAGGTGCAGCAGTGCTCGCTGGTAGTCGTCGTCGTCCACGGCCTCGATCCCTGCGGCGCGGCCCCGCATGAAGCCGATCATCATCGTGGCCTCGTACCGTGCGTAGCCGCTCACGAGGATCAGGGTGGAGAGCTTCTCCGTGCTGCTGAGCGGGAGGTCGGCCATGATCCGCAGAGCCCAGTCCATCCACGCGGTGTTGCGGGGCATGACCGGAGGGCCCGCGGCGGTGAGGTCCACGGACCACGGGTGGGCGAGGTACGTGCCGATCACCGCACGTGCCCAGGTGCGGAGGCCCTCGCGCCACGAGAGGTCGTCAGTCGACGCCGGGTCGGGGTCGCCGAGGGCAGCGTCCTGCATGTGCTGCAGCAGCTCCTCCTTCGAGGCGACGTGACGGTAGAGCGACATCGTGCTGAAGCCGAGGTCGGCGGCGACGCGCGCCATCGAGACCGCCGCGAGACCGTCGGCGTCGGCCACGGCGATCGCCGTCGTCACGATGCGGTCCAGGGTGAGCTCGGCCCTCGGGCCGCGGCGCCCCTGCTCACGCAGGCCCCACGCCGCCGTGACGACCGGGGGCAGGGACGGAGCCGTCTCGTCGGTCATGGGCACCTCCGGGTTGACAGATTCTGCGTGTTTCATACACAGTACCTACTGTGTATCTCATAAACAGTAACGGGAGGGATCGATGAGCACGTCCCAGTCGCCTGCCGTGCGGGTCCGCGGACTCCGGAAGTCCTACGGGTCGACGACGGTGCTCGACGACGTCGACCTCGACGTCGCGCGGGGCTCGGTCGTCGCCCTCCTGGGGCCGAACGGTGCCGGGAAGACCACCACGATCAACGTCCTGAGCACGCTGACCCGCCCGGACGGGGGGACGGCGCAGGTGTGTGGCCACGACGTCGCGAGCGACCCGTCCGGCGTCCGGCGGTCGATCAGCCTCACCGGCCAGTCCGCCGCGGTGGACGACCTGCTCACCGGCCGGGAGAACCTCACGATGATGGCGCGGCTCCAGCGAGTGCCCCGCCGCGAGGTCGGGCCGCTGGTGTCGCGCACGCTGCGACGCTTCGACCTCGAGGACGCGGCCGACCGGCGAGTCGGCACCTACTCCGGAGGCATGCGGCGCCGGGTGGACATCGCCCTCGGCGTCCTCGCCCGCCCCGAGGTGCTGTTCCTGGACGAGCCCACCACCGGGCTCGATCCGCGCAGCCGCCAGGAGGTCTGGTCGGTGGTGCGCGACCTCGTCGACGCCGGGGTCACCGTGCTCCTGACGACGCAGTACCTCGAGGAGGCGGACCAGCTCGCCGACCGGGTCGTCGTCCTCGACCACGGCCGGATCATCGCGCAGGGGACGCCCTCAGAGCTCAAGGCCCGCGCCGGACGCGACGTGATCGAGCTCCATCTCCAGGACGGCACGGTGCGACGCGAGCCGACCGACGGGACCCTCTCCGACGTGCGCCGCATCATCGGCCGCCTGGACGAAGTCGGCGACACCGACGGGAGCGCGGTGCACCGCGTCGGCATGCGCAGTCCCAGCCTGGACGACGTCTTCCTCGCGCTCACCGGGCAGCCGCCGGCTGCCGGGACGGCATCGACGGACCACACCGAGCAGGAGCAACCCGCATGAGCGTCACGTCCACTCCCGTCGTCGCCGCCGCGATGAGCGACACCGCCGTCATGGTGGGACGCAGCCTCCGGCACTCGGTGCGCAACATCGACGCCTTGATGATCGGGATCCTGCTGCCGGTCATGACCATGCTGCTCATCACCACCGTCTTCGGCGGGGGCATGGAGTCCACCGGCATGGACTACGTCGACTACGTGCTGCCCGGCGTAATGCTCCTGTGCGCGGGTTACGGCGCGTCCTGGACGGCGATCAGCGTCACCTCGGACATGACCGAGGGCATCGTCGACCGCTTCCGCACCATGGACGTGATGCCCTCCTCGGTCCTGACCGGCCACGTCGTCGCCAGCGTGCTGCGCAACCTGGTCTCGACCACCCTGGTCGTGCTGACCGCTCTGGCGATCGGCTTCCGCCCCTCGGCGAGCCTCTCGCAGTGGCTGGCCGCCATCGCCCTGCTCGCGTTGTTCATCGCGACGTTCTCCTGGGTGTCCGCTGTCGTCGGGCTCGTCGCCCGCACCGTGGAGAGCGCGTCGTCGTTCGGCTTCTTCCTGCTGTTCATGCCGTACCTCTCGAGCGCGTTCGTCCCCGTCGAGACCCTGCCGGGCTGGCTCCAGCCCGTGGCCGAGCACCAACCGTTCACGCCCATCACGGAGACGTTGCGCGGCTTGCTGCTGGGGACGCCCATCGAGGGTCAGGGGTGGGCGGCGGTGGCCTGGTGCCTCGGCATCCTCACGTCCGCCCTGGTGGCCGCGGCGCTTCTGTGGCGTCGGACGAAGCGCTGACGCGCCCGCTGCGCCGCAGGCTCAGCCGAACACGACGGTGCGTGGACCGTTCATCAGCACTCGTGACTCCGCGTGCAGCTGCACCGCACGCGAGAGCGTCTGCGCCTCGACGTCCCGGCCGACGCGGGCGAGGTCGGCGGGGAGCTGACGATGATCCACCCGCTGGACCCCCTGCTCGATGATCGGGCCCTCGTCGAGGTCGGCCGTCACGTAGTGGGCGGTCGCGCCGATCAGCTTCACTCCGCGGTCGTGGGCCTGGTGGTACGGCCTGGCGCCCTTGAAGCTCGGCAGGAAGGAGTGGTGGATGTTGATCGCCCGGCCTGAGAGAGCCCGGCACAGGTCGTCGCTCAGGATCTGCATGTACCGGGCCAGCACCACGAGGTCGACGTCCAGCTCCTCGACGAGGCTCAGCAGGCGTGCCTCCGCCTCCGGCTTGGTCTCCTTGCCGACTGGGACGTGGTGGACCGGGACGTCGTAGACCGAGGCGAGCCGCTCCAGGTCGCGGTGGTTCCCGACGACGGCCGGCACCTCGATGTTGAGCGACCCGGTGCTCTGGCGGTACAGCAGGTCGTTGAGGCAGTGTCCCTCCTTGCTGACCATGACGAGCGTGCGCAGCGGCCGCTCGGCGGCCACCAGCCCGAACTCCATGGAGAAGCCGTCCGCGACGGATCCGAACGCCTGCGTGAGCGCGTCGACGTCGCGGTCCTCGCCGAAGTCCACGTGCACCCGCAGGAAGAACTCCCCGTCACGGTCGACGTCGTCCGTGGGGTCGGTGTACTGCTGGCTGTCCAGGATGTTCCCGCCGGCCTCGGTGATCCACCGGGTGACGGCGTAGACGAGCCCGGGACGATCGGGACAGGAGAGCGTCAGGACGTAGGTGGCGGGCATCCAGAGAGTCTAGGCAGTGCGCAGGCGGTCGAACGAGACGAGGTCGTCGACGCTGCCGTCGCCCAGGAGCTCGGCCTCACGCTCCAGGCCGACCCGCTGGAAGCCGGTCTTCTCCGCCACCCGCTGGCTGGCGACGTTCCCGGCCGCTGCGAGGAGGCTGAGCCGATGCAGCCCGAGGCCCTGTTCGTCCAGCGCGTGCTCGGCGACGAGACGGACCGCCTCCGTCGTCAGTCCACGCCCGCGAGCTGCGGGGTGCGCCCAGTAGCCGATCTCTGCCGTGGTGGGGTTCAGGCCGCCCAGGTCCATCACCGCGATGTTCCCGACGAGCTCGTCACTGATCGGATCGGCCACCGCCCACGTCGCCTTCAGCCCCGCGGCGGCGCGCCACAGGCAGTCGTCCAGGTAGCTCCTGGCCGTGCCGGCGGTGTAGGGAGAGGGCAGGCCGTTGAGCCAGTGCTGGGTCTGCGGGTCGGCGCACGCCTCGACGAT
>JBQGDU010000231.1:0-7704 GCA_052039245.1 Aeromicrobium sp.
ACGCTCTCTCGGTGCCTGAGAAACCGCTTGGGGGGGTGGTGGCTGTTTGGGTGCGTGAGCACCTTTTTGACGCTGCTCTCGGTTGCTCTGGCACCGATGTGGAGGGGAACGCATCGGCAGTGGACGGGCCTCGTGACGCGCCAGGCGGCGGCCGATGATCCTGGTGCTCGGCGGCACGGCCGAGGCGCGAGAGCTGGCCCGACGTCTGGAGCTGATGGGCGAGCGGTTCGAGTCGTCCCTGGCGGGACGGGTGGCGCGCCCGCGACTGCCGGTCGGCGACGTCCGGATCGGCGGGTTCGGCGGCGTCGACGGTCTGCGCGACCACGTGCGCGCGCACGACGTCCGCGCGGTCGTCGACGCGACGCACCCGTTCGCGGCGGGCATCTCGTCGAACGCGGCGCTGGCGTGCGCCGCAGCGGGGGTGCCGCTCGTGCGGCTGGAGCGTCCCGGGTGGCGCGAGCACCCCGCGGCCGACCGATGGCGCTGGGTGGCCCACCACGACGAGGCCGCCCGCGTCGCCGCCACCCTCGGGCAGCGGCCGTTCCTCACCGTCGGGCGGCAGTCGCTCGATCGGTTCGTCGGTCCGCTCGCCGACCGGACCGCCCTCGTGCGGGTGGTGGACCCGCCGGACCTCGAGCTTCCCGCGTCCTGGGTCGTACTGCTGAGCCGAGGGCCCTACGACGTCGGGTCCGAGCGTGACCTGATGGCTGAGCACGGCGTCGACGTCGTCGTCACGAAGGACTCGGGTGGCTCACACACCGTGGCCAAGCTGGACGTCGCTGCGGAGCGGGAGGTGCCGGTGGTCGTGGTCGCCCGGCCTGCACGGCCGGCCGGGGTGGACGTCGTCGAAGACGTCTCGCAGGCGCTCCTGTGGATCCGGCAGCAGAGTGTGTGAGCCGGAGCCCCGCTTCACTCCCTGATCGGGTGCCTGCGCTCCCAGATCTGGGAGAGGGTGGCGGCGGCGGTCAGGGTCATGAGGTTGGTCGCGCGGGCGAGGCGGGTGGCGCGGGGGACGTCGGCGAGGGCCGGGGCAGCACCGTCGCCGAGGGTGTGCCGGTCCTCCGTCCGTCCTTCGTAGACGTTGACACCCCCGAGGGTGACGCCCAGTGCACCGGCGAACGACGCCTCGACGGGCCCGGCGTTGGGGCTCGGATGGCCCGCGGCGTCGCGGTGCCATGCCACGAGCGCGCGGCGCGGTGAGCCGCCGACGAGAGGTGCGGCGAGAGCGGCGGACAGCGCGGCGACGCGTGCGGGCAGGAGGTTGAGCAGGTCGTCGAATCGGGCCGCGGCCCACCCGAACCGGCGCAGCCGCGGGGTGCGGTGGCCGACCATCGCGTCCAGCGTGTTGGCCGCACGGTAGGCGAGCAGTCCCGGAACCCCCGCGACGCCCCCGGCCAGCAGCGGCGCGACGACGGCGTCGGACGTGTTCTCCGCGACGGACTCGATCGTCGCGCGGACGACGTCGGCCTCGTCGAGCCGCGCGGGGTCGCGCCCGACGAGGTGCGTGACGCGCCGACGGGCGCCGGGCAGGTCGTCGGCCGCCAGCATCGCGGCGACGAGGTGAGCCTCCCGCTCGAGCGAGCGCCCCCCGAGCACCGTCCACGTCGCGAGTGCGGTGAGGGCGGTCTCGGCAAGGGGGCCGGCGCATCGGGCACGACGTTCGGCGACGACTCCCAGGGCCCCCGCGCCACCGACGAGCAGGCCGACGTGCACGACGCCGGGGAGACGCGCGTCGGCGTAGAGGCGCCGCTCGAGCGCACCGGCGACTCGGCCGAACCCGGCAACGGGGTGCCAGCGCTGCGGGTCGCCGAGTCCGACGTCGAGGCCGAAGCCCAGGACGAGGCCGACGGCGCGTGGTGCGATCCCGCGGGGCGTCACGGCGCGATCCATCGACGGCGAGGATGGCCGTGGATCGGTGCCTCAGCAACCCAATAGCGGGTCTTTGGGTTGCTCAGGCACCGATGCGGGCGACCAGGCGTCTTTCGGTTGCTCAGGCACCGATGGAAGGGAGTCACAGGACGTCGCGCAGGAGGGCGGTCTCGGTCAGCAGGAGCGCGGCGGAGCGCAGCAGGGGGACGGCGGCGACGGCACCGGAGCCCTCGCCGAGTCGCATCCCGACGTCCACGACCGGTTCCAGACCGAGCTTGGCGAGCGCGAGCGACTGAGCCGGCTCGGTGGAACGATGCCCCGCCACGAACCACGCGCTCGCGCCGGGCGCGAGGTCCTCCGCCACCAGCGCGCACGCCACCGAGATGAGGCCGTCCAGCACCACGGGGACCCCGCGCTCCCCGGCACGCACCAGGAAGCCGACCGTCGCTGCGAGGTCGGCGCTGCCGAGGGCGGTGAGCCGGTCGACGGGGTCGGCGACGCGTCCCCCCGCGCGGGCCAGCGCGGCCCAGACGGCGCCGACCTTGCGCTCCAGGCCCTCGTCGTCGACGCCGGTGCCACGCCCGACGACCTCCTCTGCGGGCAGACCCAGCGTTGCTGCCACGAGCGCGGCGGTGGGCGTCGTGTTGCCGATGCCCATGTCGCCGCCGATCAGCAGGTCCGTGCCGGCGGCGATCTCCTCATCGGCCACCAGTGCGCCGACCCGGAGCGCCCGTCGCGTCTCCTGCGACGTCAGCGCGTCCTCGAGGTGGATGGCGCCACTGCCGCGCCGGATCTTGTGCTGCCTGACCTCGGCGGGGACGTCTGCGAGGTCGTCGTCGACGCCGAGGTCGAGCACCCGCAGGTGGACGTCGTGCTGGCGGGCCAGGACGCACACTCCGGCGGTGCCGGCGAGGAAGGTGCGGACCATCGCGGGCGTGACGGCCGACGGATAGGCGGAGACCCCGTGGGCGGAGACCCCGTGGTCACCGGCGAACACGACGGCACGCACGGCACTCGGGGGCGCCGGGGGGACGCGACCCTGGACCCCGGCCAGCCACACCCCGAGGTCCCCGAGACGACCCAGCGCGCCGGCCGGCGTGGCGAGTGCGGCCACCCGCTCGACGGCCGCGGAACGAGCGGCGGCGTCGGGCGGGGCGACCGAGATCCTCACAGGTTCGCGGCCGCGGCGCGACGCTCGGCCTCCGCGACTGCCTTCGCGTCGGCGCGAGCGGTGAGGACGCCGAGGACGAGACCGATCCCGAGCCACATCGTCGCCTGGGTCAGCAAGGAGCTCACGCGGAACTCGAACAGCGTGTTGGCGGGGAAGGAGTTCGGCACCTCGTCGATGGGCGCGAGCACGAGCCCGCCGACGAGCATCACGGCGACGTAGACCACCACGGCGAGAGCGACCGCGTTGGCAGCGCCGAGCCGGGGCAGCACCTTGGCGGCCAGCACGACGACGCCGAGCGCAGCCAGCACCGACAGGCTGACGAAGGAGAAGTACAGCGCCGTGCGCTCGCCGATCGTCTCCCCGCTGCCGACGGCCGGCGGGTTCGGCGGGTACTTCAGCCACGGCACGAGCACGTAGGAGGTGAAGCCCACGGCGGCCACCAGCCCCACGGCTCCCGCGGGTCGCAGACGCCCGAGCCGACCCGCCGCGAAGGCGGCACCGATGCCCACCACGCCACCCAGGACGACGCCGAAGACGACCACGGCCGTGGCGAGACCGGGCCCGGCCTGCTGGCCGCGGGTCACCCCGGTCTCCTCGTGCGTCTCCTCCTCGTCCGCGGCGCCGGGGTCGGCGTCCGCGGCGGCAGCCTCCTCCACGGCGATGGCGTCGTCGATCGGCGGCTCACCGACGAAGAAGGCGACGGCGAAGGCCAGCAGGCCGGCGAGGAGGCCGGCGACCAGGCCGTTGACGAGATAGGTGCGTGCGGTCATGGGTGGGGTTCCGTTCCGGGAGAGGGGTGGGGTCGCTGGTCTCGACCCGGACGGTCCGGCTCCGTCGTCGCGGACCGTCCTGCGCCCCGCAAGCGGGAGGCGTCCCCAGACCGGCGAGGTGCGACTGCTGGGTCGGCGTCGTGCGGCTGCTGGGTCGGTGGCCGGGTGGGACCGGTCGCCCGGCACCGTCACCGGGCGGGTCGAGACCAGGCGCCGGCCGATCGTGGCCGGCAGGCGGGCGTCAGTGGCAGGGGAAGCCGAGCAGGTGGCGTCCGTCGTGGACCCACTCGTGCACGGCATCGCCGGCCAGCAGGGCCATCGAGCCCTGCTCGGTGCCGATGAAGTAGAGCGCGACCGTCGCGAGGAGGACGGCGAAGATCGCCCACGGCGCGAGGTCGCGGACGGGAACGGTGACGACGCCGAGGTCTGGCGTCGCGGTGGGGTTGAGCTGACTCACGGTTGCCTCCTGAGGGATTCCTGCGTCCCGGTGATGGATGGGCTGGCCCGGGGCGGGGTCCGACTCCACCCGCCGCAGCGGGTGTCACGGTGGCGCGACCGTGCCGGAGTCTCACCGGCTTCCTCGTCGCGGGCCGATCTCAGAGTAGGGCATCCAGGGCCCAGCGTCGCCCGGTTTCGGCAGGGGTGAGACGGATGACGGACGCGTTCGCTGGCACGCCGAGAGGGACGGCGGCGAACCAGCGTGCGGCGTGGGCGATGACGTCGCCGTGGGTGACGACGAGCCGCTGGGGGTCGACGTCGGCCTGGATCACCTCGGCGACCCGTGCCGTGAGCTGCTCGACGGACTCCTCGCGCCCCAGCTCGACCAGCCGGGCGTCCTCGACGGGAACGAGCCCGAGACGCTCCCCGACGATCGCGGCGCTCTGTGCCGCGCGGACGGCGGGCGAGGTGACGATCGACGTGACCAGGCCGAGGAGCTGCTGGGCTGCCCCGGACACCTGCTCGCGTCCGCGTGGGGTGAGTGGCGGCTGCGGGTTCTGCCACTGCAGACGGCCGGCGGCGTTCCAGGTGGACTCGCCGTGCCGCATCAGCAGGACCACGGCAGTCCCTCGACGTCGGCCACGTGACCGATGACGGCGACGGCCGGTGGGCCGACGTCCGCCTCCTCCGCCGCGGCGGCGATCGTGACGACGGTGCCGCGCACCTCGCGCTGGCTGGGCAGGCTGGCGTCGGCGACGACGGCTGCCGGGGTGGCGGGGTCGAGGCCGCTCTTGACGAGGGCCGTGCAGATCGCGTCGAGGGTGCGCACGCCCATGAGCACGACGATCGTGGTGCCGAGCCGGGCGAGGGCGTCGTAGTCGAGCGTGGACGTCGGGTCCTGCGGCGGCACGTGGCCCGAGACCACCGTGAAGCCCTGCACGAGGCCGCGGTGCGTCACCGGGATGCCCGCCGACGCGGGGCCGGCCACCGACGACGAGACACCCGGCACGACGTGCACCGGCACCCCCGCCCGGGCACAGGCGATCGCCTCCTCGCCCCCGCGGCCGAACACGAAGGAGTCGCCGCCCTTGAACCGCACGACGTGCTTCCCGGCCGCGGCGCCCTCGACGAGCAGTCTGTTGATCTCCGCCTGGGAGGTGCTGCGTCCGCCGGGCACCTTGCCGACGTCGACGACCTCGGCGTGAGATGGCGCCCAGCGCAGCGCCGCGAGGGGGGCGAGGCGGTCGGCGACGACGAGGTCCGCCGAGGCGATGGCGTCCCGACCGGCGAGGGTCAGCAGCCCGGGGTCGCCGGGGCCGCCGCCGACGAGACTCACCCGCCCGGGCCCGTTCGCCTCGGGCGCGTCAGCGCGTGGTCGCGGCCGGACGACGAGGTCGGCCGCCGCGAGGTCCTCGGGCGTCGGGTCGCGGCGCACGAGGGTGAGGAGGCCCCGGTCGGCGAGGTCGTCGACGGCGGCACACGTCTCGACCGCCGTCACCGTGACCACGGCTCCGGCATCGAGCAGCGCCCGGATCTCGGCCGCCCCGTGCGCGTCACCAGCGAGGACGAGCGCTGTCCGTCCCCGCACGTCGAAGGGGTTCATGACAGCTCGATCCGCAGCGTCGCGAGGAACGTCCGGGTGACGTCGGGGCGACGCACCGCGATGCGGACCCAGGCGTCGTCGAGCCCCGGGAAGGTGTCGGCGCGGCGCAGCGCGAACCCGGCGGCACGGAGCTTCTCCCGCGTCCCTGGCCCGACCCGGGCGAGCACGAACGGAGCCGGTCCGTCGACGAACGGCACGCCGAGCTCGGTCAGGCCGTCGGTGAGGACGGCACGGTTGCGGACGAGCGTCGAGGCGCGGCGAGCGGTCTCGGTGCGCGCCTGCTCCGACGCGCACGCGTGCATCGCCGCGAGAGCCTGCGAGCCCACCGACCACGGGGTCTGCCGCTCGCGCAGAGCCGCGACCACGGCGGGCTCGCCCAGCACGTAGCCCGCGCGGACGCCCGGGATGCTCCAGAGCTTGGTGAGGCTGCGCACGACGAGCACCCCTGGCGGCACGACGTCGGCGAGGGACTCCGGCTCCCCGGGCAGACCGTCCATGAACGCCTCGTCGACCACGACGAGACGGCCGGGTCGGCGCAGGGCCCGCACGGCGTCGGCAGGGTGCAGCACTCCCGTCGGGTTGGTGGGGTTGCCGACGACGACGAGGTCGGCATCCTCGGGGACGCGCTCCGGTTCCAGGCGGAACCCGGCGCCCGCGTCGCACAGCACGTGGTGGACGTCGTGGCCCGCGCGCTGCAGCGCGACGTCCGGCTCGGTGAACTGCGGGTGCACGACGCAGGGCCGGCGCCACGCGCGGAGCCCGGCGACGAGCGTGAACGCCTCCGCTGCGCCGGCCGTGGCCAGGACCTCCTCCGTGCGGCGACCGTGTCGCCGGGCCAGAGCCGTCTCCGCGGACGTCGGATCGGGGTAGTGGGTCGGATCGGCAGCGGCGAGCGCCTCGTCGAGCCAGTCCGGCCGGTCGCCGTCGAAGGTGTTGACGGCGAGGTCGACGAGGCCGGCGTCGGTCTCGCGGTCGCCGTGCCAGGTGAGGTCGGGAGTGGTGCGGGGGGTCGAGTGGCGTGGTCTCGAGACGGGCGAACCGGGTCCTTCGTCGCGGTCCGCGTCGGCCGCTGCCCGTGAGTGGGAGCCGACGTGCTGGTCGAGTAGTCGCGGGGGTGAGGGACGAGCTTCCCGCGACGTGTCGAGACCACGGAACGGTTCCGCGGCGCGGGCCGCGGCGGCGAAGCGTCGCGCCATCTCCGGGTGCCCGGCCCAGTGGGTGTGCAGGTAGGAGGCGTGCAGCGCACCACGGGCGAACCCGGCCGGACCCTGGGGCCCGGTCCACGCCGCCGACTCCGCCGACGCGGGGGTCACGGTGGTGCGGTGGAACTCGTGACCCGTCACGCGGGCGCCCGCCGCGGCGACGAGCGTCTCCTGCGGTGCCACCCATGATCGGTACGCGAGGGTGAGCCGCGGCGTCATGGTGGCGATCGCCTCCAGCGCGCCGACCATCGGGGCGCCGTCGACGCTGCGGCACAGGTAGAGGAGGCCGGCGCACTCGGCGTACGTCGGGAGGCCGGCGTCGACGGCGGCGCGCAGGCTCGACCGCAGCGGCTCGTTGGCCGACAACCCGGCCGCGTGCACCTCCGGGAACCCGCCGCCCAGGTACAGCGCCTGCGCGCCGTCGGGCAGCGCCTCGTCCTCGAGCGGGTCGAACGTGACGACGTCGCAGCCCAGGGCCGTCAGCAGCTCGGTGGTCTCGGTGTAGCGGAACGTGAACGCCCGGCCACCGGCGACCGCCACGATCGGGCGGTGCTGGTCCGCCCCCCACCCCCCAAGCTCTCCGCTGCGTTCCGAGCAGCGCGGTGCGCCCAGCCCGGCATCCCCGCCCGGAGGCCGTCCGAGCCGTGCGTC
>JBQGDU010000232.1:0-1677 GCA_052039245.1 Aeromicrobium sp.
TGGGCAGCTCTCCGGTGGTCAACGGCAGCGGTTGGCGCTGGCCCGCGCGTTGCTCGCCGCACCCGGCGTGCGGGTGCTGGACGAGCCGACGGAGGGTCTCGACCCGGTCGCCGCCGACGAGGTGCTCGCCTCCACCCTGGCCGCCACGCCGGCCGGGCATTCGGTGCTTCTGATCACGCATCGACTCACCGGTCTCGACGGGCTCGACGAGGTGCTGGTGCTCGACGCCGGGCGGGTGGTCCAGCGGGGACCGCACGAGGACCTGGTCGACGCCGAGGGCTGGTACCGCGACCAGTGGGTGGTGCAGCAGGCCGCCGAGCACGGTTACCTCGCGCTCTCCGGCCCGCACCGGCCCTGACCTGTGCGGCGCGTCACCGATGCCGGGCCGACCGGCACCGGCCGGCGACGGCGCGGCGTACGGGTTGTCGGGACCGCCATCGGGGTGCGGGCACCGATTACCCAGAGCAGCCCATTAGGGTATGTGCCCAGAGTCACTCATCGACATCGAGTCGGTGAGTGGGCAGCCCGACGCACACGGAGGTCACCGTGGCCCGCCAGTCGCCCCAACGGCCGGACGCCGACGAGCCCGAGCTCGATGACACCACCGGCCCCGCCAAGCCGGACGCCACCGAGCCGGAGGCCGTCGCCGAGCCGGACCCCGCCGAGCGGGAGGCCGACGACGAGTCGTCGGACGTCGAGGAGGCGGACAGCGCGGCGGCCCAGGCGTCCCGCGCCCTCTGGGACGAGCTGCGGATCGACCCGATCGAGGTCGCTCTGCCCGCCGGCACCGGCTTCACCCTGCGGGCCTACCGGCCGGCCCGTGAGTTGACCCCGACCGACGTCGCGGAACGCGACGCCGACGACCCGTTCCTGGCCCGTCGGCAGGTCGTCGAGACCGACGACGAGGACGACGACGTCGTGATCCTCGACGAGGACGTCGCCCGGGAGTTCGCCGAGAGCGACGAGGACGAGAAGCAGGACAAGGACGAGGAGTCGGGCAAGTCCGCCTCGGGCAAGTCCACCTCGAAGAAGGACTCCGACGCCGACGAGGACGCCGACGAGAAGGCGGACGACGACGGCGACGAGGAAGTCCCCGTCTTCCTGAGTCACCGGGGACGGCTGCTGCTGTTCAAGACCCCGGAATCCCTGGTCAGCTTCGTCCGTTCCGGTGCGCCCAACGATATGTCCCAGCTGGACAGCTGGAATGAATTGTCCGAACGGGTGGAACCGGCGGACATCGCCCCGCTCGAGGAGGACGTCTACGAGCTCGATCTGGTAGTGGAGAACCTGCGGGGTGGCCACGACAGCTGGGCTCCGACGCTGCTCATCGAGGCGGGCGAGGTCGCTCGCGACCTGTCGTACGCGCTGCGCCTGCCCGCCGTGCTCGACATGCTGTCCAGCGGCTCCAGCCTCGACGATCTGGACGACGCGCTACGCGCCTCTGTCAAGGGCGGCATCGGCGGATTCCTCGGTCGACGTAAGCTGAAGAAAATTGGGGCACAAACCGCAAGTCTGGGTTGGCGGACCATTGTCGGAAAGATCTCTGCGGTCGTGGACTGGCGCGACTGACGCGCACCAGGGAGCATCAGTCTCTGGCAGAGAAGACCCTGTGTTCCGGGAGGAGGACGACGCCGTGGCGCTCGTGCGCGTGTACTGCGGTCTGGCCTCGGCGGATCC
>JBQGDU010000233.1:0-2900 GCA_052039245.1 Aeromicrobium sp.
AGAAGATGATCAGGAAGGTCCAGATGTTGCGGATCAGGTTGGCGGCGAAGTTCGCACCGATGACCGCGAGCGGCGCCCACCAGCCGACGAAGGGCACGAGGGCCAAGGCGAGTGCGGGGTAGGCGACGTAGTCCTTGACCACCTGACGGCGAGCCTTTCGCGCGGCGCGGCTCTTGCGGTCGCGGAACTCCTTCTTGGTCATCTTGCCGCCGAGGTACTCATCGAGCTCGAGGCCGTGGTACATGACGCCCCACTCGAAGAACAGCATGAGCGCGAAGGCGAGCGGCAGGTTGAAGCGGTGGTTCGGGTACCACGGCTGGTCGTCGTCGATCCGCAGCAGGCCGTAGCCGATGTCGCGGTCCTTGCCGTGGATGTTCGTGTACGTGTGGTGGATGAAGTTGTGGCCGTGCTTCCAGTCCTGTGCAGGGGCGACGTTGTCCCACTCGTAGCGCTTGCCGTCGACGAGCGGGTCGTTCATCCAGTCGTACTGGCCGTGCATGACGTTGTGCCCGATCTCCATGTTCTCGAGGATCTTGGAGAGGCCGAGCAGGACGATGCCGGCGACGAACGCGGGCCAGAAGAACGGCATGAAGACGCCGATGCGTCCCAGCACCTCGCACGCGCGCTGGACCTTGATCACCCGGCGGATGTAGTCCGCATCGGCCTGGCCGAGCGAGTCGAGCGTGCGCTGACGGATGGCGTCCAGCTCGTCGCCGAAGGACTCCAGCTCCTCATAGGTCATGTACTCCAGACCGATGGTGGAGCGTTTCGTGGAGTCCGCACCGACGAGCGGCTGGGGCGCGGCGTCGTGGTCGGAGGCGCTGAAGGCCTCGATGGGTGGGCGCTTGGTGGACATGGGAACTCCCTCTCTCAGAGTGCGACGCTGACGTCGCCGACGGGAACCTGGACGCAGACCTTGATGGTCTCGTCGGTGTTGGCGCACACCTCGCCACTGACGACGTGGCGGACGGCGCCGCTGAGCTTCTTGACCGCGCAGGTGTTGCAGACCCCCATGCGGCAGCCGAACTCCGGTGTCAGGCCGGCGGCCTCGGCCTGCTGGAGGATCGTGGTGCCGGAGTTCTCCGCCTCCGTGCCGGAGGCGTCGAAGGTGAGCGTGCCGGTCGCCTCGGCGGCGGACAGGTCGACGGTGGGGACCTTGAAGTACTCGGCGTGCAGCATGTCCTGCGCGCCGTGCTCGACGTAGGAGTCGCGGACCGAGGCGATCAGTCCGGCCGGGCCGCAGACCCAGGTCGGGACCCGCGTCGGATCGACCCCGAGGCGTGTGAGGTGGTCCACGTGGAAGCGACCCGCGAGCGCGGCGTCCGGCTCGGGCTCGCGCGTGTAGATCCTCACGACCTCGGCGTCGTGCAGCTGGCCGGCGAGCTGGTCGAGCTCGTCGCTGAACATCTCATCGGCCCGGGACTTGGCGTAGTGCAGGAAGGTGACGCGTCCGTGGTGGTCCCGGTCGCGGAGCGTGCGCGCCATCGACATGACCGGGGTGATGCCCGAACCGCCGCTGACGAGCGCGATCTCCTCGGGCACCGTCTCGGGCAGGACGAAGTCGCCGGTGGCCTGGGACAGGTGGACGATCGTCCGCTGAGCGAGCTCGCGGTTCAGGAACCGGGAGACGTAGCCGTCGTCGTGGGCCTTGACGGAGACGCTGATGGTGCCCTTCTGCGTCTGGGAGCACGAGACGGAGAAGACCCGGACCTTGCGGGTGCCGTCCACCTCGATGCCGAACTCGACGTGCTGGCCCGGGCGGAACCCGCGCCAGGCGCCGTTGGGTCGGAGCACGACGGTGGTGGCGACATCCGTCTCGCGGATCACGTCGACGACGCGTGCCCGGACGTGCTCGACGGTCCACAGCGGATGCACCTGGTCGAGGTAGTGGTCGACGGTGTGCGGCGAGGTGAGCGCGCGGACGGGACGCGAGGTGAGTGCGCTGCGGACGAGACCCATGCCGCCCCCTCGAGGGATTCGGTGAACGTGTGTACACCGAAAAGTGTGCCGGGTTCGACCGATGAGCGCAAGTGACCGGGACGTGAGCAGCCGCACGTGGGTGAATGGATGTTCACTGGCGGCGCGCAGGGGAGGGGTGTGACCCGTTAACCTGACCGGGTGACCGAGACCGCCGGCCTCACGCGCCAGGAGCAGAAGGAGCGCACCCGTCAGGCGATCCTGGACGCCGCACTCGAGCTGAGTGGCGTCAACGGCTTCGCCCAGCTGAGTCTGCGGCAGGTGACCCGCCAGGCGGGCATCGTGCCCACGGCGTTCTACCGTCACTTCACCTCGATGGACGACGTCGGCCTCGCCCTCGTGGAGCAGTCCTTCCAGACGCTGCGCGCGATGATCCGCGACGCCCAGCGTGATCCGGAGACCTTCGCCGACATCATCGACTCCTCGGCCGAGATCCTGGTGCGCGTCGTCAAGCAGAACAAGGCGCACTTCGGATTCGTGGCCCGCGAGCGCGCCAGCGGTTCCGACGCGGTGCGTGAGGCCATCCTGCGCGAGCTGGAGCTCTTCATCTCCGAGCTCGGGGTCATGATGGCGCGGCTGCCCAACATCGACCGTTGGTCCAGCGAGGACGTCAAGCTCGCGTCCGGTCTGTTCGTCCGGAACATGGTGTACCGCGCGGAGCAGGTGGTGGCGATGCCGGACGGACGGCCCGACCTGGAGGAGGACATCAAGCGGAAGGCCCGCCGGGAGATGCGGTTGATCGTCCTCGGGTTCGAGAAGTGGGAGAGCTGAGCTCGCTCAGTGCCGCGGTGCCGCAGCGCCGCGACGCCCTCAGCTGCTGAGGACGCGCCCGGCGTGCTCGTCCTGCGCCGCGGAGGCGAGGCGGTCGAGGGCGAGCTTGAAGATGTCGTCGCCCAGCTGGTCCTCGAGCAGCTGCATGATGC
>JBQGDU010000234.1:0-3707 GCA_052039245.1 Aeromicrobium sp.
GCGGCCATCGCCGTGCCGCGTCGCTCGGGCCAGGCCCAGGTCAGGGTCTGCTGGACGGCCGGGGGGATCACCGAGCAGGCGATCCCCTGGACGGTGCGCATCAGCACGAGCATCGTGAGCGTGTCGCTCGCGGCCGCGCCCGCCTGGCCGACCGCCATCAGCGCGAGCGCCAGGAGCAGGGCCCTGCGCGCGCCCAGACGTTCACACGCCCAGCCGGCGAGCGGGGACGTCAGCACCATCGCGAGCGTGAAGGCGCTGACCGCGAGGACGATCCCGCGCGGTGACGCCCCGAGCGCGGCGGCGATGACGTTGACCGGCGCGCTCATCAGCGTGCTGGCCAGCGTCCCCAGGGTCGAGCCGGCCAGGAGGGCGATGTACGCCGTGCGGCTCGTCCGGTGGTGCGTCACCGGGAGCCCCCGCTCATCGCAGGTAGAGCCGCACGGTGTCGATCTCGTCGCGCAGCAGTCGGACGTCCTCGACGCTCGGTCGCTCGGTCTCGTGCACGTCGTCGGCGAGCGCGAGGTCCCAGCCGGTGGCGGCCTGCACCTGGTCGACGTCGACGCCCGGATGCACCGAGGCGAGCTCGAGCTCTCCGAAGCGGTCCGGCCGCCGCAGCACGCCCAGGGGGGTGATGACGGTGCGCACCCCGTGGCCGGGCGGGACGATGCGGGGGTCCTGCTCGCGGGCCCGGACGGGGCTCGGCGAGGTGCAGAAGTCGAGCCGGGCCGGCAGTGCGCCTGGATCGTGCCGCCGCAGGACGACGATGATCTCCCCGGCGTTGGCCATGATCTCCGCCGCGCCGCCGGCTCCCGGCAACCGGACCTCGGGAGACTCCCAGTCCCCGATCACCGTGGTGTTCAGGCTGCCGTGGCGATCGACCTGCGCCGCGCCGAGGAACCCGACATCGACGTTGCCGCGCTGCAGGACGTAGCCGAACAGCGCGGCGGTGCTGAGCACGGCCTCCGCGCCGGACACGAGCACCGAGTCGGCGATGCCCTCGGCCATCCCCTCGGGGTGGGCCCCGCAGACACCGGACTCGTAGACCAGGTCGAGGGAGGGGTTCACCGTGCGACGCGCGAGGTCCACGGCGAGCGTCGGCAGGCCGACCCCGGCGAAGACCCGCCGGACGGAGGTGAGCTCGCGCGCCGCGACCGTGGCGAGGAACTCCGTGCTGGAGATCGACACGTCGCTGGGAGGGGCGGTCTGCGTGTCGATGCTCATGCGTGCTCCTCGAGGTCGGCGCCGGAGGGAAGGTCGTCCGCGGTCCGGCGGCGGCCGTAGTCGACCTGGCCGGACGGGGCGGACGCCACACCGACCTGCTCCCAACGGGCCGCACCGAGGCGCTCGAGGTAGGCCACGCGGTCCGGCACCCCGTGCACCCACTCCTGCAGCCAGCGCTGGAGTGCCTCGGCGTCGCGGCTGATCGCCGTCCAGTCCCGGTAGAAGAGGTTGTCGCGGTCGTAGTAGCCCTGGGCGTAGGACGGGTGGGCGCCACCGGGGCAGTGCACGACGGCGTCGACGGCGTGGGCCGGCACCAGCGTGCGGTTCGGGTCGGCCCGCACCACCTCGGTGGGCACGATCTCCTCGACGGTGACGATCACGCGGTCAGCGGCGTAGGCGGCCTCCTGCTGGGAGCCGACGATGCCCCACATCTGCACGTTGCCGAGATGGTCGGCGCGCTGGGCGTGGATGATCGTCACGTCCGGGTTGAGCGCCGGCACGACGTGCACGTCGGGGCCGCCGTAGGGGTCGGGAACGGTGCGGATCAGGGGATTGACCATCGGCAGGTCGCCGCCGGCGTAGGAGCGCAGGGGGTGGAACGGCATCCCCGCGGCACCGGCCTGGTAGCGGCACACCATGCCGTAGTGGCTGTACTCCTCCACCTCCAGGGGCTCGGGATCGGCACGCTCGACCCGTCGCCGCACCTCGTGCAGCGAGCCCGCCGAGCCGCTGGCGAAGAACGAGGCCACCAGCCGTCGGGCGCAGCCGGCGGCGATCATCTGGTCGTAGAGCAGGTCCGGCGTCATCCGGCACAGCGTGAGGTCGCGGCGGCCCTGCCGGATGATCTCGTGGCCGGCGGCGTAGGGGATGAGGTGGCCGAAGCCCTCCAGCGCCACGGTCATGCCGTCCTGCACGAGGTCGGCGACGGCCGTCGACAGATCGGTCACCTTGCTCCCGCGGCCCGCTGGCACGCGGTGGTCCAGGACTCCGACGCTCACGTGCCCACCGCCTCGGTGCGGACCTCGTCGGCGGGTGCCCCGGAGATCGGGGCGCCCTTGACGCGGGTGAACAGCGCCACGACGGCCACGACGGCGAGGCCCACGAGACTGCTGGTCAGCTCGGGCAGGAGGACGGCGAAGCCGGCGACGAAAGCCACCACGCGGGTGATCGGGTCCATCCGGCGCTCCACCCCCACCAGGTAGCCCTCGAAGGCACAGCCCATCACCACGACGCCGATGATCGCGAAGACGACCGACGTGACGACCTCGATGGCGTCGGCTCGACCGACCAGAGCCGGGTTGAGGGCGAAGCAGAACGGGATCACGTACTTGACCGCACCGAGCCGCATCGCGGTCAGGCTCGTGGCCATCGGCCTGGTCCCGGCGATGCCGGCCGCCGCGAAGGCAGCGAGCGCCACCGGTGGGGTGATGTAGGAGACCGTCGCCCAGTAGATGACGAACAGGTGCGCGGCGATCGGGTCGACGCCGAGCGTGACGAGGGCGGGAGCCATCACGATGGCCAGCAGGACGTAGACGGCCGAGACCGTCATGCCCATGCCGAGCACGAACGACGTCAGGGCTCCGGCGATGAGGATGAGGGTCAGCGAACCCCCGAGGGCGTCGACCATCTCGCGGGCGAGGGAGAGCGAGACGCCCGTCATGGACAGGCCGCCGATGATGAGCCCGACACCCGCGATGATGCCGATGATCTCCGCGATGGTGCGGCCGGCGCTGAACAGCAGCGTCGTCAGGCGATCCGGCGTCAGGCGGTCCCTGGGCCGCAGCACGGCGTAGGCGAGCAGGCCGACGACGATGATGAACGGTGCCTGGGCCTCGCGGCGGAACGTGATGAGCAGGAACATGAGCGCAGCGATCGCCAGCAGGTAGGGCCAGCCCTTGAGCAGCACCGGGAGGGTCGAGGGCAGCTGTGCCCGCGGCAGGCCCCGGAGCCGGTTCTTCGCCGAGTACGCGTCGACCTGGGTGTAGATGCCGAGGAAGAACAGGAAGGCCGGAATGGCCGCGGCCAGGGCGATCTCGGAGTACGGAACGCCCACGAAGGCCACCATGAGGAAGGCGGCGGTGCCCATGATCGGTGGCGTGATCGAGCCACCGGACGAGGCCGTGGCCTCGACCCCCGCGGCGTAGCGTCCGGAGAAGCCGGACCGCTTCATCGACGGGATGGTCATCGGGCCGGTGGTGAGCACGTTCGAGACGGCGCTGCCGCTCATCATGCCCAACGTGGCTGAGCTGGCCACCGAGACCTTGGCCGATCCGCCGCGTGCGGTGCCGAAGATGGACTGCGCGAAGTCGTAGAAGAAGGTCGCGCCACCGGTGTGCTGCAGCACGACGCCGAAGAGCAGGAAGCCGACGAGGATGCTCGCCGCCGTCTGCAACGGCAGGCCGAGGATCGACTCGACGCCCATCGTGTGCTTCTGAGCCAGCCCGACGACGTCGTACTGAATGCCCTCCAGGACGCTGATCGGGATG
>JBQGDU010000235.1:0-2876 GCA_052039245.1 Aeromicrobium sp.
ATCATGCCGTGCGCGATGCGCAGGCCGGTGCCGGAGAGCAGGTCGTCCGGCAGCGAGTAGCCGGCGAAGCCCTCGACGATGCCGAGCGCCAGCAGGCCGATGCCGATGAGCCAGTTGACCTCACGCGGCTTGCGGTACGCGCCGGTGAAGAACACGCGCAGCATGTGCGCCATCATCGCGGCGATGAACAGGGCCGCGGCCCAGTGGTGGATCTGCCGCATGAGCAGACCGCCGCGGATGTCGAAGGAGATGTGCAGGGTGGAGGCGTAGGCCTGCGACATCTCCAGGCCGCGCATCGGACCGTACGAGCCGTCGTAGACGACCTCGGCCATGCTCGGCTGGAACCAGAACGTCAGGAAGACGCCGCTCAGCAGCAGGACGACGAAGCTCCACAGCGCGATCTCGCCGAGCATGAAGGACCAGTGCTCGGGGAAGATCTTGCGGAGGTTCTTCTTGGCGACGCCGGCGAGTCCGAGACGGTCGTCCAGCCAGCCGACCGGACCCGCGGCCTTCTTGCCCAGCCCGGTGTCCTCGACCCTGGTGTACGTGTCGCTCATCACTCACCGTCCAACTTCTTCTGATCCTTCGCGATCTCCGGGTAGCTCGGGCCGCCGATCTCCGGGAAGTCTCGCTGCGCGACCAGATAACCCTCTGAATCCAGCATAAGCGGAAGCTGGGGGAGTGCTCGGTGAGCAGGTCCGAAGATGACCTTGCCGTTGTCGGCGAGGTCGAAGGTCGACTGGTGGCACGGGCACAGCAGGTGGTGGGTCTGCTGCTCCCACAGGCTGATCGGGCAGCCGACGTGGGTGCAGATCTTGGAGAAGCACAGGATGCCGTCGATGCCCCAGTTCTCGCGTCCGTCGGCGGGCGTGATGTCCTCCGGGCGCATGCGGACGACGATCACGGCGGCCTTGGCCTTCTGCGCGAGCAGGTCGTGCCCGTGAATCTCGGCCTCCTCCTCGCCGTCCTGCGGGAAGAACACCGCCGGCTCGGCGTTGATCAGCTGGCCCACCTCGATCTCGGCGGGCCGCATGGGCAGGCCGGAGACGTCGTTGACGACGCGCATCCCTTCCTCCCAGACGGTCTCGTCCTGGCCGAAGGGCAGGGGGCCGAGATCGCGCAGGAGCACCACCGACGGCGCCGCGAGCGCGCCGAGTGACAGCAGCAGGCTGTTGCGGATCAGGGGACGACGACCCAGGGTCGACTCCTCGATGCCTGCGTTGACGTCTGCCATGACCGCCTCGCGATCCTCGTCGGAGGACCGGGCCGGGTGACGCATCTCGACCATCTCGTGATCGGCCATGAGCTTCTTGGCCCACTGGATGATGCCGGTGCCGACGAGCAGCAGACCGCCACCGAGCGTGGTGCCCAGAGCGATGTTGGACGCCGAGAAGTCGAGGAAGATCGCCTTGACGTCGATCGTGAAGTACGCGACGACGAACCCCACGAACAGCAGGGCGGCTCCCACGAACATGGCCGAGATCTGGCGTTCGGCCCGACGCTCCTGCGCAGGGTCGACGTCGGTGGGACGCCAGAGGTGCTCGGGCAGACCTGGATCCGCGACGGGTTCCGTGGCGGGGGTGGAGGGGGACGTGGTCTCCAGCTCGTCGTTGTCGTGCGCGCTCATGCGTTCTTCTTCTTCTTCGTTCGGGCACCGTGGGTGCCGATCCAGACGGCGAACAGCACGAGGATGCCGATGCCGACGACCCAGACGTAGATGCCGTCGACGACCGGTCCGACGCGTCCGCCGACGCCGCCGTACGCAGGCTCGTCCTGGACGTGCTTGATGTACGCGATGACGTTGCGCTTGTCCTCGGGCGTGATGATCTCGTCGTTGAAGACGGGCATCTGCTGCGGGCCGGTCTGCATGGCCTCGTAGATGTGCTTGGCGCTCACGCCGTCCAGGGCCGGCGCGTAGCGGCCGCTGGGAAGGGCGCCGCCGGCTCCGACGGAGTTGTGGCACGCCGTGCAGTTCGTCCGGAAGAACTCGCCGCCGCGGGTGATGTCCTCCTCCGTGGCGGACTCCCAGTCGAGCCAGCGGTCCTCAGGGATCGACGGGCCGGGGGCCAGGGAGGCGATGTAGGCGGAGAGCTGACGGATCTCCTCCTCGTCGTACTCCGGTGCCTTGCGCGGCGCCTGGTGGCCGGACTGGGCCATCGGCATGCGGCCGGTGCCGACCTGGAAGTCGACGGCCGCCGCGCCGACGCCGATGAGCGACGGCCCGTAGTTGCCGCCGGACTTGGTGTCGATGCCCTGGGCGTTCTTGCCGTGGCAGCTCGCGCAGCCGACGAGGAACAGCTCCTGACCGGCCCTGAGGTCGCGCGCCGTCGTCGCCTCGGTGTAGGCCGATGCCGGCGACAACCAGGTGGACTTGACCACCGCGTAGACAGCAGCGGCAGCCAGCAGTCCGAGGAGGAGGACGACGAGTCCCGCAAGGGGATGCCGGCGTCGGGTCGACAGTGTCCGCACCGAGAACCTCATTTCTGGGGTAGGTGATCCCAGCGTACCCAGTTGAGCGGGGATCGCTGGGAGTTAGGTGAGCCTTGCTGCGGGAGGTGTAGCGGGTGCTACTGGATGAGGTAGATGGCCGCGAAGAGCGCGACCCAGACGATGTCGACGAAGTGCCAGTAGTAGGACACGACGATCGCGGAGATGGCCTGCTCGTGGGTGAACTTGCGGGCGACGAACGTCCGGCCGATGACCAGCAGGAACGCGAGCAGACCACCGATGACGTGAATGCCGTGGAAGCCCGTGGCGAGGTAGAAGACCGACCCGTAGGCGGAGGAGCTGAGCGTCAGGCCGTGCTCGACGAGCTCGGCGTACTCAAAGGACTGGCCGCCGATGAAGATCGCGCCCATGACGTAGGTGGCGACGAA
>JBQGDU010000236.1:0-4353 GCA_052039245.1 Aeromicrobium sp.
ACGCGTAGACCAGAAGGACGATCGCCACGAGGACCACGAGTGCCTTGCCCATACGATCCACCGTACCGTCGAACGGCAAGGTCGACCGGCCGGTCCGCGGGGTCCGAACGCTACGCTCGGGGCATGAGCGAGCGCCAGCAAGTGAACGACGACGCCCGAGTGCCGTCGCGGTCCTACGCTTCTTCTCCCGAGGACGTGACCGCATGAGCGTCTTGGCCAAGTTCACCCTCGCCCGCCTCGGCATCTTCCTGGTGACCTACGTGCTGCTGTGGGGCGTCGGACAGTTCTTCCTGGAGTGGGGCACGATCACGAACCTCGTCGTGCTGGTCACGGCCCTCGTGATCTCCTCCATCGTCTCGATCTTCGCCCTCGCCGGGATGCGGGCCCAGCTCGCGTCCCAGGTCCAGGGCCGCGCCGAGCGCATGAACCGCAAGGTCGAGGAGTCCCGGCGTGCCGAAGACGTCGACTGACGACCGAGCCTGGATCGATGAGGCCGTCCGCCGGGTCGAGGCGGACGCCAACCGCAGCGCCGACACCCATCTGCACACCCTCGAGCTGCCGACGCCCGGTGTGGACCTCTACCTCAAGGACGAGTCCGTCCACCCGACCGGCAGCCTCAAGCACCGTCTCGCGAGGTCCCTGTTCCTGCACGCGCTGTGCAACGGCTGGATCGGGTCCGGGAGCACGATCGTGGAGGCCTCCAGCGGCTCGACGGCCGTGAGCGAGGCGTACTTCGCGCGGCTGCTCGGACTGCCGTTCGTCGCGGTGATGCCCTCGTCCACCAGCCGGGAGAAGGTCGCCCTCATCGAGTGGCACGGGGGCCGTTGTCACTTCGTGGACGAGGCGGGTCAGGTCTACGACGAGGCGCGACGCCTGGCGGCGGACTGCGGCGGGCACTACATGGACCAGTTCACCTACGCCGAACGTGCCACGGACTGGCGCGGCAACAACAACATCGCCGAGTCGATCTTCGAGCAGATGGAGCAGGAGCGACACCCGTGCCCTGCGTGGGTGGTGGTGAGCGCCGGGACGGGCGGCACGTCGGCCACGATCGGTCGCTTCGTCCGGTACCGCCGCTTCTCCACCCGGCTGCTGGTCGCCGATCCGGAGAACTCGGCCTTCCTCGACGGCTGGCAGGAGGACCGTTCCGACGTGGTCACCGGCGTCTCCTCCCGCATCGAGGGCATCGGACGGCCACGCGTGGAGCCCTCGTTCGTCGGGGGAGTCATCGACGACATGGTGCGGGTGCCCGACGCGGCGTCCATCGCGACCATGCGCTGGGTCAGCGACCGACTCGGTCGTCCCGTCGGAGGGTCCACCGGCACCAACGTGTGGGCGTCCCTGCAGGTGGCCACACGCATGCGGCGGGCCGAGGAGCAGGGCAGCATCGTCACCCTACTGTGCGACGGTGGCGAGCGGTACCTCAGCACCTACTTCGACGACGACTGGCTCGCGTCGCAGGGGATCGACCTCTCGCCCTTCCAGGAGGCACTCGCGGACTACGAGCGGACCGGCGAGCTCGCACTCAGGTGACCGGCGCGATCCGCACCGAATCGACCGCGCCGTCGACGAGCACGAGATGACCCACGGTGCCGTGGGGCTGACGTCGCTTGTCCGTGGGTGAGCCGGGGTTGACGATCATCAGACGGTCGTCCTGCTCCACGAGCGGGATGTGGGAGTGGCCGAACACGACGACGTCGGCCTCGGGGAAGCGTCGGTGCATGCGGCGCAGCCGGCCCTGCTTGGCTCCGCTGTCGTGGATCATCGCGACCCGGACGCCGGCGAGGTCCAGCTCGAGGGTCTCCGGCGCACCCCACGCGACGACGTCCTCACCGTCGTTGTTCCCGGCCACGACGTGCAGCGGCGCGAGGACGGCCAGCTCGTCGAGGACGCGGGGCTCGCACACGTCCCCCGCGTGCAGGATGAGGTCGACGCCCGTGAGCTCGGCGGCGACCCGCTCGGGCATGCCCTTCCAGAAGCGCGGTGCGTGGGTGTCGGAGATCAGCCCGACGTGCAGGCGGGTCACAGCGCGGCGGCGACGACGAGACCCGCGCTCAGGCCCACGGCGTAGAGCAGCTCCGCGACGCCGGTCAGGCGCAGGACGGGGATGAGCGCCGGACCGGTGGCGCCGGCCAGGACGGGACGCGAGGCGCGGAGGGCCGGGGGAGCACCGAGCAGGCCGAGCAGCGCCCACGGGGTCGCGAGGACGGCGATCAGCACGAGGGTGAGCGCGGCGGCGGCGACGAGACCGACGAAGAGGCGTCGTGAGCCGGCGTCGCCCAGCAGCACTGCGAGCGTGCGCTTGCCGGCGACGACGTCGGTGGGGATGTCGCGCAGGTTGTTGGCCACGAGGATGGCGCACGCGAGCGCACCGACGCCCACGGCGGCCGCCCACGCCTCGGCCGGGAGCGACTCCGTCTGCACGAAGGTCGTGCCGAGCACCGCCACGAGACCGAAGAACAGGAAGACGCTGACCTCGCCGAGGGCGCGGTAGCCGTACGGAGTGGGCCCGCCCGTGTAGGTCCAGGCCGCCGCGAGGGCTGCGATCCCGACGAGCAGCAGCCACCACGTCGTGGTCGCGGCGAGCACCAGGCCGAGGACGGCACCGAGACCGAGGAAGCCGAGCGCCGCGGCCTTCACCGCCGACGGTCTGGCGAGTCCGGACCCGACGAGCCGCAGCGGGCCGACGCGGTCGTCGTCGGTGCCGCGGATGCCGTCGGAGTAGTCGTTGGCGTAGTTCACGCCGATCTGCAGGGCCAGGGAGACACCGAGGGCCAGGAGCGCCTTCCACCAGACGAAGCCGCCCACCCAGACGGCGACGCCGGTGCCGGCGAGCACGGGGGCGACGGCGGCGGGGAGGGTGCGAGGCCGGGCTCCCTCGACCCAGTGGGTCAACGTGGCGCCGGACGGCCCTGCGGGGGCGGGATCGGGGTCTGAGGGCACGCCCGACAGTGTGCCAGGCGTCCGGGGGCCTGATCACCGGCGCCGGTGGGACGCGCCTCGAGGCCGCGGACCACGAGTCCGGACGGGATCGATCGAGGACGCGTCTGGCACATCCGCGCGGGGGCTCATCGGACGCGCCCTAGGGTGGGCGCATGAAGCAGCCACCGTTCCCCTTCGTGCTGGTGGCACTCGTGGCGGTCACGGGCTACCTCGCACTCACCGAGAGCGAGCCGTTCGTCCGCATCCTTTGCGGCGCCGCCACGCTCGTGCTGGCCGCCGCCGCCATCTACCAGTCCCGACCGGTGCGCGAGCCGCAGGAGCCGGCCGACCCCGACGTCGCCCCGGACGTCGACCTGCGTCCATGACGGCGACGCTGTGCCCGGTCGGCGGCCCCGCGCGGGAGGTGCTCGGGCTCCTCGAGCCGTGGGTGCGCGACGGCGGCGAGCCGATCGTGGTGCGGACCTCCGGCAGCACGGGCGAGCCGAAGGACGTCGTACTCTCCCACGCCGCCGTGCTCGCGTCGGCGCGCGCCACCGAGCAGCGACTGGGGGGCCCGGGCCGGTGGTTGCTGGCGCTCCCGACGTCGGGGGTGGCCGGGCTGCAGGTGCTCGTCCGCTCGGTCCTGGCCGGGACCGACCCCGTCGTCCTGGAGGAGCACGACGACCTCGAGACAGCCCTCGCCGCGCTCGGTGCCGGCCGCACGTACGCCTCGGTCGTGCCCACGCAGCTGCACCGCCTCGATCGGGAGGGGCGACTCGGCGTGCTCGCCGGGCTCGACGCCCTGCTCGTGGGTGGTGCCGGCATCGACCCGGGACTCCTGGAGCGGGCCCGCGGAGCCGGCGTCCGAGTCGTCCGCACGTACGGGATGAGCGAGACGTGCGGCGGCTGCGTCTACGACGGCGTCCCGCTCGACGGCGTGCGTCTACGGCTGGACGAGGCGGGACAGGTGCTCGTCGCCGGCGCGGTGCTGTTCGACGGCTACGGCGACGAGAGGTTCGAGGGCGAGTGGTTCGCCACCGCCGACCTCGGCTCGATCGAGGACGGGGTGCTCACCGTGACCGGCCGGGCCGACGACGTCGTGCTGAGCGGTGGGTTGAACGTGCCCCTTCCGGCCGTGGAGCGGGTGCTGCGGTCCGCCGAGGGGGTGGCGGACGTCGGCGTGGTCGGTGTCCCCGACCGTGAGTGGGGGACACGGGTGGTGGCGGTCGTCGTCCCGGAGGACGCGGTGTGCCTGGACGGCCTGCGCGTCGAGGCCCTGAGGGACGAGCTCGAACGGCTGGGCCTGGACCGCCGGTGGGCGCCTCGTCAGGTGGTGCTCGCCGACGAGCTGCCGTTCCTGCCCGGCGGCAAGCTCGACCGGCGCACCCTCCGCGCGTACTTCTCCCCGGATGTGGGTGGCCCCGGGGCCCC
>JBQGDU010000237.1:0-8032 GCA_052039245.1 Aeromicrobium sp.
CGAGCTCGCGCCCCGGGAGATCCGGGTCAACGCCGTGGCACCGGGCACGACGTGGACCGAGTTCCACCGTGACCCGGACCGGCCGGCACGGGTGGCCGAGGGGGTTCCGCTCGGCCGTGCCGGGCAGCCGGAGGAGATCGCCGGTGCGGTGGCCTGGCTGCTCTCCGACGACGCGTCGTACACGACCGGTGCCGTGCTGAGGATCGCCGGCGGACTCTGAGCGCCCCGCTCCCGCGGGCCTCCAGCGGTCAGTCCAGCAGTCCGGCCGCTCGGAAGGCGCGGCCGTAGATCTCCCGCACCACCGGCTGCTTGCGGGCGTTGTACTGCATGACGTGCTCCCCCGCGGCGATCGCGTCGGCGGCGGCGGCGCGCTTCGTCGCGGCGTAGCGCTCGCGGTCGTCCGGATGGTCGCGCAGCCAGTCGCGCAGCAGGCACATCCGCACCGCCTCCGGCGAGTCGGGCCGGAAGAGATGGACGTTGCTGCGCGGGTCCGGGTACCGCAACAGGCGGTGGCCGTCCCACCATGGCTCGCGCACCGCGTGGACGAAGCCGCCCGCCACGAGCGCCGGCACGTAGGTGTCCTCGTCGTCCACGTCGGCGACCACGAGCAGGACGTCGATGATCGGTTTCGCGGCCAGACCAGGGACGGACGTCGAGCCGACGTGCTCCAGCAGACGGACCCGGCCGCCCAGGGCTGCGCGGATCCTGGCCGCGACGACGTCGTACGCCGCGGGCCAGCTCGGGTCGGGCTCGACGACGGCGACCTCGGCGCCCGGTCCGTGACCGTCGACCCAGGGCGACGCCCCCTCGGGCGGCTCGGGGGCCCCGAAGGTCGTGATCTCGTGCGCGCTCGGCATCACCGCATCGTAGACGCGGCCGGTCGGCATCACCGCGCCGATCTGGGGCCGGAGTCGTACGATCACGACCATGGCCGGTTCCGGTGAACAGTTCGCGCACCTGCCCTCGGGCATCGAGCTGTGCTACGAGACGTTCGGCTCCTCCGACGATCCCGCGGTGCTGCTCGTCATGGGCCTCGGCGGACCGATGAACTGGTGGGACTCGAACCTCTGCGAGGGCCTCGCCGCCCGAGGTCTGTTCGTCGTCCGCTTCGACAACCGCGACACCGCACGCTCCACGAAGGTGCGGCAGCGTCCCGTCGGACGTCTCGACATCCCCAGGGCGGCGGTCGGCCTGCTCAAGGACCCCCCGTACACGCTCGCCGACCTCGCGGACGACTCCTGGGGACTGCTCGACCACCTCGGCGTCGAGCGGGCCCATCTCGTGGGGGTCTCGATGGGCGGCATGATCGTGCAGACGATGGCGCTCGCCCATCCGGACCGTTGCCTCTCGATGGTCTCGATCATGTCCACCACCGGCCGTCGCACCGTGGGCTACCAGCATCCCCGGGTCCTCCCCGGACTGCTCTCCCCCGCCGGCCGCACCCGCGAGGAGTTCATCGCCCGGTCCCTGCGCAACACCAAGCTGCTCGCCTCACCGGACTACCCGACCACGGACGAGCACGCACTCGCCCGTGCCGAGGAGACCTACGACCGCGGATGGATCGCGAGCGGGGTGGCCCGCCAGCTGCTCGCCATCCTGACGCAGCCGGACCGCACCGAGGCCCTCGCCGCGCTCGACCTGCCGGTCACGGTGGTCCACGGCCTGAACGATCCACTCGTCGACCGGTCCGGCGGCAAGGCCACGGCCGGCGCCATCCCGGGCGCGGAGCACGTGGAGGTCCCCGGCATGGCACACGATCTCCCGGTCCAGCTGCACGAGAGGTTCGTCGACATCATCGCCGCCACGGTCGAGCGGGCGAAGGAACGTCGGTGACGTCCGAGGTCGTCCTGCGCCGCCGCCCCGACGGTGCCACCGAGCTGCGGGTCGGCGGACAGTTCGTGATGGACGACGTCGAGACCACGTCCGAGCGCCTGGTGGCCGAGCACGTCCTCGAGCTCGGCGCGCGGGACGTGCTCGTCGGAGGACTGGGCCTGGGATACACCGCGCGGGCGCTGCTCGACGGCGGCGCGGAGCGGGTGGTCGTGGCGGAGCTGCACCCGGAGGTCGTCGCGGCGGTGGCGGACGGTGCGGGGGCGGGGCCGTTCGAGGACTCGCGTCTGGAGGTCGCGGTCGGTGACGTCCACGACGTCGTCGCGGCGCAGCCGGAAGGCTCGTTCGACGGGATCTGCCTCGACGTCGACAACGGACCGGACCAGCTCGTGCACGAGCACAACGCGTCGCTCTACGAGGCGGAGTTCCTCACCCTGTGCCGGACTCGGCTCAGGGCGGGCGGGACGCTGTGCATCTGGTCCGCCACGTCGGCAGAGTCCCTCTCCCGCACCCTCGGCGACGTGTTCGACGACGTGACGACTCTTCGGGTGCCGATCAGCTTCGTCGCGACCACGACCGAGTACTGGCTGCTGGTCGCGTCGGCGGCACCCGATGACGATGCGCGTCTGGAGCACGACGCGTTAGGCTCGAGACGCTGAACGACACGATCCTCGGGGGGACACCATGACCGCACCGTTCGCCACCACCGTCCGCCGCGTCGGCACCCTCGCCGCCGCCACCACGACCGCCGTCCTGCTGGCGGCACCGGTGGGCGCCGCCACGCTGGGACAGGCCCAGCCGCTCTACGACCCATCACCGGAGCCCAACGCCTGGACGGCCCTGGCGTCGCAGGTGACGGAGCTCGCCGCCTCTGCCGGAGGAGCCGGCGTACAGCTGCCCGGCTGAGTCCGCCGGCGCGCGGGACCCACCGGCGTCCTACGCTGCCGTACCGCGCCGATATGGTCGGGCCATGACGACCGAATATCGCATCGAGCACGACACCATGGGCGAGGTCAAGGTGCCCGCCGACGCCCTCTGGCGGGCCCAGACGCAACGTGCCGTCGAGAACTTCCCAATCTCCGGCACGCCCATCGAGTCCGCACAGATCCGCGCCCTCGCCCAGATCAAGGCCGCGTGCGCCAAGGCCAACGCCGAGCTCGGCATCCTCGATGAGGACCTAGCCGAGGCCATCGTGGCCGCGGCCGAGGAGGTCGCGACGGGTGTCCATGACGCCCACTACCCGATCGACGTCTTCCAGACCGGCTCCGGCACGTCGTCGAACATGAACACCAACGAGGTCATCGCCACGCTCGCCACTCGCAGGCTGGGTCGCGAGGTGCACCCGAACGACCACGTCAACGCCTCCCAGTCCAGCAACGACGTGTTCCCGACGTCCATCCACGTCGCCGCCACGGCATCGGCCACCAACGAGCTGATCCCCTCCCTCGCCCATCTGGCCGAGAGCCTGGAGCGCAAGGCCGAGGAGTTCGCCGAGGTCGTCAAGTCCGGTCGCACTCACCTGATGGACGCCACGCCCGTGACGCTGGGCCAGGAGTTCGCCGGGTACGCGGCGCAGATCCGCAAGGGCATCTCCCGGGTCGAGTCCGCGTTGCCGGCCGCAGCCGAGGTCCCCCTCGGCGGCACCGCCGTCGGCACCGGGATCAACACCCCCCAGGGCTTCCCGCAGCGCGTCATCGAGCTGCTCGCCGAGGGCACGGGCCTGCCCCTCACCGAGGCCACGGACCACTTCGAGGCGCAGGGCGCGCGCGACGGACTGGTGGAGATGTCCGGCCAGCTGCGCACCGTCGCGGTGAGCCTCACCAAGATCTGCAACGACCTGCGCTGGCTGGGCTCGGGCCCCCTCACGGGTCTGGCCGAGATCCACCTGCCCGACCTGCAGCCCGGCTCGAGCATCATGCCCGGCAAGGTCAATCCGGTCCTGCCGGAGGCCACGCTCATGGTGGCGGCCCAGGTCATCGGCAACGACGTCACGATCACGACGGCCGGCCAGTCCGGGTCGTTCGAGCTGAACGTCCAGCTGCCGGTCATCGGGCGCAACCTGCTGGAGTCCGTCCGGCTGCTCGGCAACGCCTCGCGCGTGCTGGCCGACCGCTGCATCGACGGCATCACCGCCGACGTCGAGCGTTGCAAGGAGTACGCCGAGTCGAGCCCCTCCGTGGTCACCCCGCTCAACCGGCACATCGGGTACGAGAACGCCGCCGCGATCGCCAAGAAGGCCGTCAAGGAGCGCAAGACCATCCGCGAGGTGGTGCTCGAGGAGGGCTACGTGGAGCGCGGCGACATCAGCGAGACCGACCTCGACGCCGCCCTCGACGTCATGTCGATGACCCACCCCTGAGGCGCAGCGCCTCAGATTTGTGAGCCCCTGCACCCAATCGAGCTCGATTGGGTGCAGGGGGTCACAAATATGGGGCTCAGGACGCATGGCGGTGGGCGAGCTGCGAGCCCTGGGCATCGAAGACGAGCGCCCACTCACCGCCGAACGTCGTCGTCGCGTACTGGACGATGTCGGTGGGTGAGCCGTATCCACCCGACACGTCGAACAGGACGTACTCCGGTTGCGCGTCGTCGACGGTGCCGAGCCAGAACACCCGGCGCTCGGTGCCGAGATGGGTGATGAGCCCGATGTCGGTGACGACACTGGCGTCCCGCGGGATCTGCGCGATCACCTCCCGCGCTGCCGCCTCCCTCGGGCCCTCGCGCCACGTGGCGGAGTCGGCCAGGTCGACCATCGGCGAACCGACGAGCATGATCCCCGTGACCACCAGACCGGGCAACGTCGCCCACCGGAGCTCGCGGTGGCGCGTCATCGCGTCGACGGCTGCCACGAACACGATCGGCATGAGCAGCAACGAGTAGTGCCAGTCGGTGCCCCAGTAGAACTCGACGTCACCGACGAACCGCCACCCGAACGTCGGCAGCACGAGCAGGGACCATCGCGAGCCGAGCGCGGCGAGGCCGGTCACGGCGAAGGTCAGCAGCACCGTGAGCAGCTTGCGCTCCACCCCGGTGAACAGCGTGACCGCCAATCCGGCGTCACCGCCCGCGTCGCTCGTGTAGTCGTACACACCGGCGGGGTTGAGCGCCGGCAGCACGACAAGCACGACGAGCGCCGCCCCGACGACGCCCACCACGCCGAGGAAGACCCCCCGATGTCGTTCGCCGGCCAGCCAGAGCACGAGGCCGACCATCGCCACGGTGAGCCCGAGGTCCTCCTTCACGAGCAGCAGCGGCAGCGTCCACAGCACCACGGCACGCCAGCGACGATCGACGTACGCCGCCCCCGCGAGCGCCAGCAGCGGCGCACCGAACGCCACCTCGTGGAACTGCGACGCGACGGCGGACACGATCCCGAACGACAGGCCGTACGCGACGCCCAGCGCCAGGCCGAACCGCAGCCCGAGGTGCCGGACGGCGAGCGAGGAGACCACGTACACGGACACGGCCAGGAGGACGGCCTGGGACACGAGCAGCGTCTCCGGTGCCGGGAAGAGCCGGTAGAACGGCGCCAGGACGAGGAGGATCGGGTGGAAGTGGTCCCCGAGCAGGTTGAAGCCGGGGCCCTTGATGTCGACGATCGGCCAGCCGAGGTCGGCGTAGCCGCGCAGCGCCTGCTCGAAGATGGCGTTGTCCCACGACGTCGGCACCAGCCTCTGGTGCCGCAGGACGGCGAGGGTCGTGTACAGGACCCCGCACAGCACGGCCCACGTCGCGCACGCGCTGCGGATGGCGCGCATCGGCACCGCGGTCTGGGTGCTCACTCCCTCGACGCGTCGGGGCGAGCCGGGCCCTCGGCGCCGTCGGACTCCTCGCCCCCCACGTCCTCACCGACCGGGTGCTCAGGAGCGGTGTCCTCGACGCTCTCCTCCTCGACCACCGGCTCCTCAGCGGGCTCGGGGACGCTCGGGACGGGCCGTCGCGCCAGGGCTCGCAGGTTCTCCCCCGTCTCGGCGTCGAACAGGTGCACGTGCTCGCGCGGCACGGCCACGCGCGCCGTCTGACCAGGCTGCAGACGCGCCGGCTCGCCGTCACTGATCGCCGGGAGCTCGGCCACGAAGAAGTTCTGGAAGAGGTCGAAGTCGAACTCGTCCTCGACGGCCTCCAGGCGCTCCTCCACGTCGGGCTCCAGCTCGTAGCCGAGGTACGCCAGCTGCGTGCCCCCGCGCCACTCGACGTCGTCGACCCGCGACGTCAGCTGCAGCAGCCCCCCTAAGTGACTCGACGGATCCACGTTCGAGTCGACGCAGTGCTCTGGTCGGACGCCGACGATGACGTCCTCCCGCGCACCCACCAGCCGTTCGAGCTCGGGGTCGAGCGGCACGTCCAGCACCGGGGACACCAGTCGACTGCCGTGACGTCGCGCCGGGACCAGGTTCATGGCCGGCTGCCCCAGGAAGGCCGCGACGAACAGGTCGGCCGGCTCGACGTAGATGCCCTCGGGAGTGCCGACCTGCCGCACCGCACCCTGGTGCATGACGACCACACGGTCGGAGAGCGTGAGCGCCTCGTCGACGCGTGACGTCGCGAAGACGGAGGTGTTCCCGCTCTCGCGCTGCCACTGCGTCACCACCGAGCGGACGTGGGTGCGGACGCGGTCCGGCTGCGCCGAGAAGGGCTCGTCGAACAGGTGCGCCAGGCACTCCCTCGTGAGCGCCCGCCCGATCGCGACGCGCTGTCGCTGCGCCTCGTCCAGGTCCACCGGCTTGAGGTCCAGCAACGAGGACAGGGCGAGGAAGCCGGCCACCTCGTCGATGCGCTCGGCGAGCTCGACCTTGTCGTGCTTGCGGAGGCGAGCGGCGAAGGCCAGGTTGTCGTGGACGTCCAGGTGCGGGTGGAGGGCGTAGTCCTGGAAGACCATCGCGAGGTCGCGATCGCGCGGACCGACGGCGTTGACCACGACGTCGTCGAGCAGGACGTCACCGTCGGTGTGCTCGTCGAGACCCACCAGCACCCGCAGGAGGACGGACTTGCCGGAGCCGACGGGGCCACAGACCGCGACGGTCTCCCCAGACGGCACACGCAGGTCGACGGCGTCGAGCAGCAGGCCACCGTCGGGAGTCTCCAGGCTCACGCCGCGCAGCTCGATCGAGGTCATCGGTAGGTCCTTCCGATCAGGTGGGCGATGCGACGCGGCGCGATCGCGAGGAGCACGAGCACCGGCACCAGCCACAGCAGGCCCGCCGCAGCGACGACGGCGGGGTCCGTGCCGGCGTTCCCGGTGGCGAGCAGGAGGGTGGCCGGCAGGGTCCGCGCCTCGGCGTCCGGGGCGATCGCCGCCCCCAGGACGGCATCCCCGGCAGTGACGACGAAGACGAGCGCCATGACGAGGAGGTACCCGGGCACGAGCCGTGGCAGGACGAAGGACTGCAGCTCCTGCACCGTCGTGGCACCGTCCGCACGCACGGCGTCCCTCAGGTTCCACGGGGCGTGCCGTGCATGGGTGACGTTGAACCACAGCGCCAGCGGGAGCGCGACGACGAGGGTCGACGGCACGAGGGCGAGCCACGTGTCGCTCAGCCCCAGATCCAGGACCTGCATCGACGATGCTCCGGCGAGGGCCACCACCGGCACGAGCAGGACGACGACGAACACCAGGTACACCAGACGGCGGGCCGGGACCGCACGGCGCACGAGAGCGTAGCCGGCGGGGATCGTCAGGACCATCGCGACGACCGTGGCGAGACCGGCCACGAGCAGGGACGTGAGGGCGGCTCGCCGCACGGCTCCGGCGCCGACGACCTCACCGAACGCGTCCCACGACACCGACGACGGCCAGAGGTCGACCGGCAGCATCTCGCCCTGCGTCCCCCCACCCTCGGACACAGCGACGGTGAAGGTCCACAGGAGCGGCAGGAAGGTGAGCAGGAGGAGCACCTCGACGCCGAGCACGGCCCACACCGAGAGGGGGCGGCGGGTGTCCGCCACGAGCACACCGACGGCACCGGTGACCATGAGCAGGACCGCGACAGCCAGCCACAGCCACCGGTCGGGTCCGGTGATGACGAGCACGGCCGCGTTGGCGACCACGAAGCCGACGACGAAGGCGACGACGGCCGCGCTGAGACGAGAACGCACCGTGGGTCTCACAGCACCCTCCTCATCCGCAGGAGGGTGCTGAGCAGCAGCCCGAGCAGCGCGGCCAGCACGAGCAGCAGGACCGAGACCACGGCACCGAGACCGA
>JBQGDU010000238.1:0-1632 GCA_052039245.1 Aeromicrobium sp.
GCGGCCCCGAGCCACAGGCCCACCCGGGACGCGGTGCGCGCGCCGCCGCGACGCGACTCCAGTCGCGCCTCCACGTCCTCGACCCGCGGCAACCTCACACAGCACATGGTCACACCTCCTGAGAGGGTGGGCAGATGAACGAGCGCACGACACACCGTCCGAACCACTTCTCGAGGACGGAGGGCGCGTGATGAGCGAGCGACCGCGGGCGGACCGACGGCACGGGGTCGCGCCCTCGCCGTGCTCTTCGCGGTTCATGACGGAGGGGGCGCGATGACCGAGCGTCCCGACGTCGCCGTCATCGGTGGCTCCGGCTTCTACACGTTCCTCGACGACGCGGAGCCGGTGGAGGTGGACACGCCGTACGGGTCGCCCTCGGCACCGATCTTCGTCGGGACGGTCGAGGATCGTCGGGTGGCCTTCCTGCCCCGCCACGGGCGCCACCACGACTTCCCGGCGCACCAGGTGCCGTACCGCGCCAACCTGTGGGCGCTGCGCAGCCTCGGTGTCCGCCAGATCCTCGCGCCCTGTGCCGTCGGGAGCCTGAAGGCCGAGCTGGGTCCGGGAAGCCTCGTGGTGCCGGACCAGCTCGTCGACCGCACCACCGACCGGGTGCAGACGTACTTCGACTCCGGCGCGTGCCACGTCTCCTTCGCCGACCCGTACTGCGACCGGTTGCGGGGAGACCTGCTCTCCGGCCTCGCGGAGCACGAGCCCACCGACGGCGGGGCGATGGTCGTCATCGACGGTCCGCGGTTCTCCACCCGTGCGGAGTCACGGTGGTACGCCGACCAGGGCTGGTCGCTCGTCAACATGACAGGTCACCCGGAGGCGATCCTCGCCCGGGAGCTGACGCTCTGCTACGCCGCGGTGGCCCTCGTGACCGACCACGACGCCGGCGTCGACGCGGGCGGTGCCGTCAGCCAGGCGGAGGTGTTCAAGGTCTTCGGCGAGTACACGGAGGTGCTGCGCTCGGCGCTGCGCGGCATCGTCGCCGGGCTCGCTCCCAGCACCGACGAGGGGCGCGACTGTGCGTGCTCGCACGCCGTGGACGGCATGGACCTGCCGGTGGAGCTGCCGTGAGGATCCTGCTCACCGGCGCCGGCGGATTCATCGCGGGGCACATCGGTGACGTCGCGCGGGAACGCGGCCACGACGTGGTGGGGCTCGACGCGTGGCTGGAGGCCGCGCACGGTCCCGGTGCGGCACGGGAGGCCGCCGGACGCGGACTCGACGTCCTCGACGTCGACCTGCGCACCGACGCCCTGGACGAGCACCTCGACGGCATCGACGTCGTGTGCCACCAGGCGGCGATGGTGGGCAACGGGGTGGACGCGCAGGACCTTCCGGCCTATGCCGAGCACAACGACGCCGGCACGGCCCGGCTGCTGGCGGCGATGGCCCGTGCCGGCATCGCGGATTTGGTGCTCGCGTCGTCGATGGTCGTGTACGGCGATGGTCGCTACACCTGCCCCCGGCACGGCGACGTGCCGCCGGCCGTGCGTCGCGAGGCGGACCTCACCGCCGGGCGCTTCGACCCTCGCTGCCCGGAGTGCGACGGCGACATCACGTGGCGGCTCATCGACGAGTCGACGCCGTTCCTGCCCCGGACGAGCTACGCCGCCTCCAAGG
>JBQGDU010000239.1:0-9867 GCA_052039245.1 Aeromicrobium sp.
GGCGGCCCAGGCCCGCACTGCGTCGACGAGCAGTCGTCCGAAGCCGCCCTCTCGCTGTGTCGTCTCGACCACGAGAGCGGTCAGCTCGGCGACCGGGCGCTCGAGCTCGTAGGGCTGGAAGCAGTGGCCGGCGGCGAACCCGACCACGCGCTGTCCGCCGGAGTGCTCGACGGCCACCCAGGCGGGATCGTCCGCGCTGGCTGCGTGCTGGGCGATGCGGCGCGCCACCGACTCGCGGTCCGTCGGATAGCCCAGCTCGCCCAGGAGTCCGGCCACGGACGTGGCGTCGTCGGGGCGGACCTGACGGATCGGCATGTCGTCAGCGTAAGGCCGGGCGACGACGGCCCGAGCCGGCCGGTTCCCACGGCGTAGCCTGCAGGGGTGCCCTCCACCGAGACCCCCGCGCTGGCCCTCGTCCGTCGAGGTTTCCTCGACGGTGACGCGGCCGCCACGAACCTCGCCCTGCTCGACGGCGTCGAGGACGTCGTCGTCGATGAGATCGTCACCGTCGCGAGCCCGGACACCGCGCTCGCGTCGCTCGTGCGGATCGCCGACTCGTGGGGAACCGAGCGGCTGCTCACCGCGATGCGCGAGGACGACGACCTGCGTCGACGACTCCTCCTCGTCCTCGGCACGAGCGACGCGCTGGGCGGCTTCCTGGCCCGCCACCCCGAGCACGTCGAGCAGCTCGGCGCCGACCGGCTGGCCCGTGAGCCGCTGACGCTCGAGCGGATGCGCGAGCAGCTGGGCCGCGCCGAGGACGCCGACGCCCTGCGGATCTCCTACCGGCGCAAGCTGTTGCACGTGACGGCCCGCGACCTCGACCGCATCACGACCTTCGAGCAGGTCTCGGCCGAGCTCGCCGACCTGGCAGTCGCCACCGTGGGGGCGGCGCTCGACATCGCCCGCGAGGAGATCGACAACGACGAGACGGTGCGGCTCTCGGTGGTCGCCATGGGCAAGACCGGAGGTCGCGAGCTGAACTACATGAGCGACGTCGACGTCATCTTCGTCCACGAGCCCGTCGGCGATGCCGATCCCGACGTCGCCCTGCGGGCTGCCACGAAGCTCGCCTCCCGGACGATGACCCTCTGCTCGGAGCACCCCCGCGAGGGCACCATCTGGGAGGTCGACGCCAACCTGCGTCCGGAAGGCCGCAACGGCCCCCTCTCCAGGACGCTGTCCAGCCATGTCGCCTACTACGACCGCTGGGCCTCGACGTGGGAGTTCCAGGCTCTGCTCAAGGCGCGGTACGCCGCGGGGGACGAGGAGCTCGCGCAGGCCTATCTCGATGCTGTTCGTCCGATGGTGTGGGAGGCGAGCACGCGGGAGAACTTCGTGCGCGACGTGCGCGCCATGCGCAAGCGCGTCATCGACAACATACCCGCCGGCCAACGCGACCGTCAGCTGAAGCTGGGCGCGGGCGGCCTGCGAGACGTCGAGTTCGCCGTCCAGCTCCTGCAGCTCGTGCACGGTCGCGGAGACGAGTCGCTGCGCAGCCCTACGACGATCGTCGCCCTGCACGAGCTGACGACGGGCGGCTACGTGGGCCGGCAGGACGGCGCGGCGATGCAGGAGGCCTACGAGTTCCTGCGACGGCTGGAGCACCGCATCCAGCTGTTCCGGCTCCAGCGCAACCACGTGGTGCCGGAGGACCCGGAGGATCTGCGGCGGCTCGGTCGGAGCATGGGGTTCGTCCACCATCCCGCCGAGTCGCTGGAGAAGGAGTGGCAGGCGCACAAGCGGGTCGTCCGACGGCTCCACGAGAAGCTGTTCTTCCAGCCCCTGCTCGAAGCGGTCACGAACATCCCGGTGGAGGGACTCCGGCTCACCACCGACGCGGCCGAGGACCGTCTCAAGGCGCTCGGCTTCAACGATCCGCGTGGTGCGCTCACGCACATCAAGGCGCTGACGTCGGGGGTCTCGCGGCGGGCCGCGATCCAACGGTCCCTGCTCCCGGCCATGCTGCAGTGGTTCGCCGAGTCGCCCTCGCCCGACTCCGGGCTGCTGGCCTTCCGCAAGATCTCCGAGGGTCTGGGGGAGTCGCCCTGGTACCTGCGCAAGCTGAGGGACGAGGGCGAGGGTGCCCACCAGCTGGCGGTGGTCCTCGGCTCGAGCCGCTACGTCACCGACCTCATCCTGCGAGCGCCGGACTCCGTCGCCATCCTCGGGGACGACGCCGAGCTCGTCCCGCGCGACCTCGGGCGCCTCATCAAGGAGATGGAGGCCGCGGCCCACCGGCACGACGACCCGCGGGACGCGATCCGCGCCATCCGGCGCATCCGGCGGCGCGAGCTGTCACGCATCGGCATCGGCGACGTGCTCGACCTGTACTCCGTCGTCGACGCCATCCGCGCGTTGTCCGACATCACGGAGGCGACGCTCGCCGGGGCCCTCTCCGCCTCGATCAAGGCCGTGGAGGCCGAGCGAGGCCCGTTGCCGACCCGGATGGCGATCGTCCTCATGGGGCGCCTCGGTGGACGCGAGTCCGGTTACGGCTCCGACGCCGACGTGATGTTCGTGCACGACCCGTTGCCGGACGCCGACGACTCCGCCGCCGCGAGCGCCGCCACCGCCGTCGCGACCAATCTGCGCACGATGCTCTCCGCCGCCGGGGACGACCCGCCGCTCGACGTCGACGCCGACCTTCGACCCGACGGTCGCAACGGCCCGCTGGTGCGCTCGTTCGCCGCCTACCGCTCGTACTACGAGAAGTTCTCGGCCGTGTGGGAGTCGCAGGCTCTCCTGCGGGCGCGCGCGAGCATCGGCGACCCCGACCTGTGCGAGCGGTTCACCACGCTGATCGATCCGCTGCGGTGGCCCGACGACGGGCTCGATGAGAAGCAGATCCGCGAGATCCGACGCATCAAGGGGCGCGTCGAGTCCGAGCGACTGCCCCGTGGCGCCAACCCGAACACGCACCTCAAGCTCGGCCGCGGCGGTCTGGCCGATGTCGAGTGGACGGTGCAGCTGCTGCAGCTGAGACACGCCCACGCCGTCCCCGAACTCCGCACGACGAGCACGCTCGGTGCGTTGCACGCGGCCGTCGAGGCCGAGCTCGTCTCCGCCGAGGACGCCGCCGATCTCGAGACGGCCTGGCGTCTGGTGACCCGCATTCGCAACGCCGTTGTCCTCATGCGCTCCAAGCCCGCGGAGTCGATGGTGGAGCAGGTCGACGATCGGGCCGGGGTCGCCTCTCTGCTGGGGTACGGTGTCGA
Source organism: Aeromicrobium sp. (assembly GCA_052039245.1). Taxonomy (GTDB): domain Bacteria; phylum Actinomycetota; class Actinomycetes; order Propionibacteriales; family Nocardioidaceae; genus Aeromicrobium. Next base: position 3,219 of record JBQGDU010000239.1, read on the forward strand.
CGACAGCGAACGAATGGTCGATGACTACCTGCGGGCCACCCGCCACGCCAGGGCCGTCGTCGAGAGGGTCTTCTGGGAGTGACGATGAGAGTGTCCAAGCCCCTGCTCGCGGGCCTGGTCCTGGGCCTCACGGCCGGACTGCTTCCCGCGGCCGCAAGCGCTGCGGTGCAGACCGCGCGACCGGCCGAGGCGTCGGCAGCGGCCGAGCCCGGCCTGGCACCGGGCAGCAAGCCGACGATCTCCGGTGAGCGGCGCTACCTCAAGACGCTCAAGGCGAACCCCGGCACGTGGAAGGCCTCCGGCCTCACGTTCCGGTACCGGTGGTTCCGCGACGGACGGCCCATCAAGGGCAAGGGCTCCACAGCGCGGACCCGCACGATGTCCCACCTCGACGTCGGCAAGAAGCTGTCGGTCCGGGTGACCGCGTACCACGCCGAGCACGGCAAGGCCATGGGGCCGGTCTCGGATCGGACCGCCGTGATCCGGCACCAGTTCGACCCTCGCCGCACCGTCACCTATCGCGTCGTCAACGACGGCTCGCGGCTCGACATGGCGCTCACTCGCAAGCGGATCGCCGCCATCTACGACGATGCACGGGGCTGGCGCCGGGGCGCGGTCAAGTTCAAGCAGGTCAAGAGCGGTGGTCAGTTCACCGTGGTGATGGCGAAGGCCAGCCGCGTCCCGCGCTACTCCAGCGCGTGCAGCAGCAAGTGGAGCTGCCGCGTCGGCCGGAACGTCATCATCAACGAGGACCGGTGGCGGTCCGGCACGCGGGCCTGGCGCGGCGCCGGCAAGTCGGTCAAGAGCTACCGGCACATGGTGGTCAACCACGAGACCGGGCACTGGTTCGGCAAGGGGCACGTCGGCTGCGTGGGGCGAGGCCGGGCCGCGCCGATCATGCAGCAGCAGTCCAAGGGCCTGCAGGGCTGCAAGCCCAACCCGTGGCCGCGCACCACCGAGGCGGCGTCGCTGCGTCGCTGACCGGTCAGCCTGCGTCGCGGCGCCCGAGCTTCTCGCGCTCGGCGGGGTTGAGACCGCCCCAGACTCCGTAGGGTTCGCCGGCCGAGAGAGCGTGGTTCAGGCACTCCGCCACGACGGGGCACGTCGCGCAGAACTCCTTCGCGACGGCCTCGCGACGTCGGCGACGGATGCCGCGCTCGTCCTCGGGCGGGTAGAACGTCGCCGGATCGGCATCGGCGCAGGCGCCCCGGTACTGCCACTCGTAGGTCTCCTGCGTGGGCATGGGGAGTCGACTGGTGTCAGGCATCGGGCCTCCTGCCGGGTCGTGACGCTGTGACTGGAGTTCGACGCCGGCGAGTGCGCGGATGGGTCGCAGTGACCTCAGCCGGGCCGTTGCATCTGCAGCTGCTGGACGTCGAGGTAGCCGACGCCGAAGCCGGCCTCGCTGTACGCGAGGTAGAACTCCCACATCCGCCGGAACGTCTCGTCGAAGCCCTGAGCCTGGATGCTCGGCCAGCTCCCGATGAAGCGCTCTCGCCACAGCCGTAGGGTGCGGGCGTAGTCGAGGCCGAGGGATCGGGTCTCGGCGACGCGCAGCCCTCTCGTGTGCCGCTCGAGCGTCTCGTCGATCGCCCGGCGGGACGGGATGAGGCCTCCGGGGAAGATGTACTTCTGGATCCACCCGTAGGAGTTGCGGGTCGTGAGGTAGCGGTGGTGGTCCATCAGGATCGCCTGGATGCTGACGCGGCCGCCGGGAGCGAGCACGCTGTCGATCTTGGCGAAGTACGTGGGCCAGTACTCCTCGCCGACCGCCTCGATCATCTCGCAGCTGACGACGGCGTCGAACTCGCCCTCGACCTCGCGGTAGTCCTGCAGCCGGAGGTCGATGCGGTCGGCCACCCCGGCCTCGGCGAAGCGCTCGCGCGCGAGCTCGGCCTGCTCGGTGGAGATCGTGATGGTCGTGACGTGGGCGCCGCGCTGAGCCGCGCGGATCGCCAACGACCCCCAACCGCTGCCGATCTCGAGGACGCGGGTACCGGCGCTGACGCGGGCCTGGTCGAGGATGCCGTCGAGCTTGCGCTGCTGGGCGGCTTCCAGGTCTTCGAAGCCCGGAGCGGCGGCGAGGTCGTCGAACCAGGCCGCCGAGTACGTCATCGACGGGTCGAGGAACTGGGCGAAGAGGTCGTTGGAGAGGTCGTAGTGCCGCTCGATGTTGGAACGGGAGCCGTCGACGGTGTTGCGCTCCTCGCGCGGCAGGGCCACGTCCACGAGGCGCCGCAACCGCTGCAGCGACGGAGGGACGAGCGTGGTGAGTCGGGCGGCGAACGGCGACAGCAGGTCAGCGAGGTCGGTGTCGGGTCCGGTGGTCCAGTCGCCGGCCATGTACGCCTCGCCCAGACCGATCTTGCTGTCGGCACCCAGACGGTTGAAGTACGCCTTCGGGCGGCGCACGAGCATCTCCGGGGCGTCGGGCCCGCCGGCCCCCCACGTGCTCCCGTCCGGGAACACGATCCGAGCCGGGACACGCTGCGCCGTCGGACGCAGGATGGCGCGCGCGACCCGCGCCCGCAACGGAGTGCTGGGCGTGGTCTCCACACCGGGCCACGAGGGGCTGGTCAGGGTTCCGGTCATCGCTTCACCGTCACTGGTCTCGGGCTCATCGGGTTCCCTCCTGGGGTCGGTGCTCCGGTCGCGGGACGACCGGGAGGCGGCGCAGCCACAGCCACACACCGTGCATTCGGATCAGCAGGCTGGTGCGATGGGTCATGAACGGCATCGTCACGAGCAGCCGGACGAGCCGCCCGCGCGTGAGGGCCTCGGGGGTGCCCCGGAAGGTGGCGGTGAAGACGGCCTCGTCGTCCTGCCGGAGGACGATCGAGCTGGCGACGACGTCGTGCTGGAGTCGGAAGCGCAGGTCGTAGCGACCGGCGACACTGAAGAACGGGGATACGTAGAACGCCTTGTCCGTCTGCGTGTGCCCGGACTCGTCCGGTGTCAGGAAGTACGCGTGTCGCTCGCCGTAGGTGTTGTGCACCTCGGCGACGACGGCCACCGTGCGGTCGCCGTCGAGCACCCAGAACACGCTGAGCGGATCGAAGACGTGGCCGAGGACGCGGGCGTTCGCGAGCATCAGGATGCGGTGGTCGGTGGCGTCCAGACCCTGGGCTCGGCAGAACGTCTCGATGTTCTCGCGGATCGTCCGAGAAGGGTCGCCGATGTGGTCGGCGGCGCGGAACGTGGCGAACGGCCGCAACCACCAGGGGACACGAGGGAGGTCGTCGAGGTCGACCAGCCACTGGTAGACGCGGTAGCGGAAGCGGTGCTGCAGCGGCGTGCGTCGCACGTGCCCGACGGTGCCCGAGACGAGCGCCGGCAGCGGCGGAGGGCCGTCGGGGGACGCGCTGCCCGTGCGCACGGCCGCCGTCTCGGAGCGGGTCACCAGGAGACCCCCAGGCTCTGCGCCGCCTCGACTCCCGAACGGCAGCCGTCCTCGTGGAAGCCCCAGCCGTGGTACGCGCCGGCGAAGGCAGTGCGTCCGCGGGACAGTCCCGGGAGGTCGGCCTGGGCTGCGACGGACTCCGAGGTGTAGATGGGGTGCGTGTAGTGCATCGTCGCGAGCACGTGCGCGGGGTCGATGCGATCGGCCGAGTTGAGGCTCACGAGGTAGTCGTGCGAGCTCTCGATGCCCTGCAGCCGATTCATCCAGTACGTCACGGCGGTCGCCTCGTCGCGCTGTGCGCAGTCGTCCATGCGGTAGTTCCACGCTGATCGCGCCCCACGCGAGCGGGGCAGGAGCGCGGCATCGGTGTGGAGGACCGTCTCGTTGCGGGAGTAGTCGAACGCGCCGAGCACGCGCTTCTCGTCGTCGGTGGGGTCGGTGAGCAGCTGGAGGGCCTCATCGGCGTGGGTGGCCACCACGACCTTGTCGAAGCGCCGCTCCGCTCCGTCCCCGGAGCGGACGAGCACGGCGTCGGCGGTACGGGTGATCGCCTCCACCGGAGTGGACGTGAGGGTCGTGCCGCGAGCCGCTGCGATGCTCGCCGTGACCTTGCGGACGTAGGCCTGGGACCCGCCCTGCACCGTGAACCACTGGGGGGAGCCGGACACGGACAGTAAGCCGTGGGGATTCAGGAACGTGAACAGGTAGCGCGCCGGGTACTGCAACGCGACCTCGTGGCCCGAGGACCACACGCAGGAGACGACCGGGATGGCGTAGTGGGAGACGAAGTGCTCGTCGAAGTCGTGGCGGGTCAGGAAGTCGCCGTACGTCTGGGGTTCGGAGATGTCCGGCTCGGAGTCCAGCAGCGCGAGTGCGAGCCGCTGGAAGCGCTTGACGGCCAGGAGCATCCGCAGGTACGTCGGGTCGGCGAGGCGTCGACGCTGGGCGAACAGGCCGGGCAGCTTGCGTCCGCCCGCGTACTCCAGGCCGCACCCGTCGCAGCGGATGCTCATGGACATCTCGGTGGGGTGCACCGCGACGTCGAGCTCGGCGAAGAGACGTCGCAGCAGCGGGTAGGTGCGGTCGTTGTGCACGATGAAGCCGCTGTCGACCCGATGGGTGGTCCCGTCGGCCTCGAGGTCGTGGGTGTGCGCGTGCCCGCCGAAGCGGTCCTCGGACTCGAAGAGGGTCACGTCGTGACTGTCGGAGAGCAGGTACGCGGCGGTCAGGCCCGAGATCCCGGAGCCGACCACGGCGACGGAGGGGCTCATGACTGGACTGGTCATGGAAGGAGTTCGACGGTGGACGGCCGGAGGATGGGTGCTCGCACGGCCGTCGGGGTCGTCCTCACGTCGAGGTGCTGCCGTGGATCGAGAACATGGGTCCATTGAACAGCACCCGGACGCGCCCGCACGGCGGTCACGTCCGGGTGCCGGGTGATCCTCGTCAAGCTGCGGCGGCCTGCCGCTCGCGCTCGGCGGCCTCGCGCTTCTCCCGCCGCAGGGCGCGCGACTCCGGGCTCTTGCCCTGCTTGTACGGGTCGTCGGGCTTGATCGAGTAAGCGGCCAGCTGACGGCCCACGCTCGCGAGCTGGCGCGAGAGACGACCGCTGTTGTACTGCAGTCCGTGCCGCTCGCAGATCTCGCGGATCTCGCCGGCGATCTCGGGGTACCGCCGTGCCGGGATGTCGGGGAACAGGTGGTGCTCGATCTGGTGGCTCAGGTTGCCGCTCATGATGTGGAACGGCGCGCTGCCGGAGATGTTGGCCGACCCGAGGAGCTGGCGCAGGTACCACTGGCCACGCGTCTCGTTCTCCGCGTCCTCCTCCGCGAAGGTCTGCACCTCGGCGGGGAAGTGGCCGCAGAAGATGATCAGGAACGTCCAGATGTTGCGGACGAGGTTGGCGACGAAGTTCGCGCCGATGACCGCGAGCGGCGCCCACCAGCCGACGAACGGCACGAGCGCGAGAGCGAGCACCGGGTAGGCGACGTAGTCCTTGACCACCTGGCGCCGGGCCTTGCGGGCGGCGCGGCTCTTGCGGTCACGGAACTCCTTCTTCGTCATCTTGCCGCCGAGGTACTCATCGAGCTCGAGGCCGTGGTACATGACGCCCCACTCGAAGAAGAGCATGAGCGCGAAGGCGAGCGGCAGGTTGAAGCGGTGGTTGGGGTACCACGGCTGGTCGTCGTCGATCCGCAGCAGGCCGTACCCGATGTCGCGGTCCTTGCCGTGGATGTTGGTGTACGTGTGGTGGATGAAGTTGTGGCCGTGCTTCCAGTCCTCGGCGGGGGCCACGTTGTCCCACTCATAGCGCCTGCCGTCGACGAGCGGGTCGTTCATCCAGTCGTACTGGCCGTGCATGACGTTGTGGCCGATCTCCATGTTCTCCAGGATCTTGGAGACCCCGAGCAGGACGATGCCGGCGACGAAGGCGGGCCAGAAGAACGGCATGAACACGCCGACGCGGCCGAGCACCTCGCAGGCCCGCTGCACCTTGATGACGCGCCGGATGTAGTCGGCGTCGGCCTGCCCGAGGGAGTCCAGCGTGCGCTGGCGGATCGCGTCGAGCTCCTCGCCGAAGGACTCCAGCTCCTCATGGCTCATGTACTCCAGCCCGATGGTGGAGCGCTTCGAGGTGTCCTCACCGACCAGCGGTTGCGGTGCGGCGTTGTGGTGGGAGGCGTCGTAGGCCTGGACGGGTGGGCGCTTCGTGGACATGGGGACTCCCTCTCTCAGAGTGCGACGGTGACGTCGCCGACGGGAACGTGGACGCAGACCTTGATGGTCTCGTCGGTGTTGGCACCGACCTCGCCGGAGACGACGTGGCGGACGGCGCCGCTGAGCTTCTTCACCGCACAGGTGTTGCAGACACCCATCCGGCAGCCGAAGGCGGGCGTGAGGCCGGCGGCCTCGGCCTGCTCCAGGATCGTGGCGCCGCTGTTGTCGGCGCTGGCCTGCGACGCGTCGAAGGTCAGCGTTCCGGTGGCGTCGGCCGCCTCGAGGTCGATGCTCGGCACCTTGAAGTACTCGCTGTGCAGCAGGTCCTCGGCGCCGAGCGCCGCGTAGGTCTCACGCATCGAGGCGATGAGGCCCGCCGGCCCGCAGACCCAGGTGGGGACCTCACCGGGGCGGACCCCGAGGTGCTCGAGGTGCGCGACCTCGAACCGTCCGGCGAGGGTGGCGCCGGGCTCGGGGGCGCGGGTGTAGACCCGGGTGACGGTCGCGTCGTGCAGGGCGTCGGCCAGGTCG
>JBQGDU010000240.1:0-7763 GCA_052039245.1 Aeromicrobium sp.
TCTCGTGGCGGGCGGCTTCGTCCACGCGGTCCGCGAGCCATGGTGGGACGGCCACCGCCTGTTGCGGTACCCGGACCCGCGCAGCAACGTCCATCTCTTTCGGCCCGACTCGCCCGAGGCGGTGCGGATGGGCCTGCTGCGGGACTGGCTGCGCGACCATCCGGAGGACCGCGAGCTCTACGCCGCAACGAAGCGCGCCGCCGCCGCCGACGCGATCGCCGCGGGGGAGCACGTCATGCAGTACAACGCCCGCAAGCAGCGGGTGGTGCGGGAGATCTACGACCGTGCCTTCCGCGCTGCTGGACTGCTGGACTGAACCGCTGGGGCGGAGGGGACCGCTCAGAGTCCGCCGGCGACACGCAGCACGGCGCCCGTCGTGTACGACGCGTCGGCAGAGAGCAGCCACGCCACGGCACCGGCGATCTCCTCCGGCTGCCCGGCACGGCCGAGCGGAACCCCCTCGGCCACCCGTGCCGGCCGGTCCGGGTCACGGTGGAACTCGGTCCACGTCGTGCCCGGTGCCACGGCGTTGACCCGGATCTCCCGGGGGCCGAGCTCGGCCGCCAGGCCGACGGTGAAGGCGTCGACTCCGGCCTTGGCGGCCGCATAGTGCACGTACGTCCCGGGAGAGCCGAGGGTCGCGGCGGCCGAGGAGATGTTCACGACGGCCGCGCCCGGCCCCATGGTCGTGAGCACGTGCTGGGTGCAGGCGATCGTGCCCATCAGGTTCAGCTCGACGTCGTGGCGGACGTCGTCGAGGTCGTTGTCCGCGAGGGGGCCGACGGCACGGGCGGCGCCGGCGTTGTTCACGAGGCCGGTCACGGTGCCGAGACCGGTGGCGGCCTCGACCAGACCGGCCAGCGAGGTGTCGTCGGTGACGTCGACCTGGACCGGCGACGCTCGGCGCCCCAGGGCGACGACGCGCTCGGCCACGGCGTCTGCGCTGTCCCGGTCGCGGCGGTAGCCGACGACGACGTCGTGCCCGTCCGCCGCGAGCCGGATCGCCACTGCGGCACCGATGCCGCGGCTCGCTCCGGTGACGATCGTCAGGGGCACGTCGGGCTCAGCGACCGTAGTCGACCGCGGCGTACGCCTTGAGCTTCTCGAGCCGGTGCTCGGACGTGATCTTGCGGATCGTGCCGCTGCGCGAGCGCATCACGAGCGACTCGGTGTACGCGCGGCCGGCCTCGTAGCGGACGCCCTCGAGGAGCTCACCATCGGTGATGCCGGTGGCCACGAAGAAGCAGTCGTCGGCGACGACGAGGTCCTCGGTGACGAGCACGCGGTCGAGGTCGTGGCCGGCGTCGACGGCGCGCTGGCGCTCGTCGTCGTCCACCGGCGCGAGCCGACCCTGGATGATGCCGCCCACCGCCTTGATGGCGCAGGCGGTGATGATGCCCTCCGGCGTGCCGCCGGTGCCGAGCAGCAGGTCGACGCCGGACTCGGGCCGCGCGGCGACGATGCCTCCGGCGACGTCACCGTCGGAGATGAACTTGATGCGGGCCCCGGCGTCGCGGATCTCCTGCACCAGCTGCTGGTGGCGCGGCCGGTCGAGCACGCAGACGGTGACGTCGGAGTGGGAGACGCCCTTGGCCTTGGCGACGAGGTCGATGTTCTTCGCGACGGGGAGGCGGATGTCGACGGCGTCGGCCGCCTCGGGGCCGGCCACCAGCTTCTCCATGTAGAAGACGGCGGAGGGGTCGTACATGGAGCCGCGTGGTGCGACGGCCATGACCGAGATGGCGTTGGGCATGCCCTTGGCGGTGAGCGTCGTCCCGTCGATCGGGTCGACCGCGACGTCGCAGTCCGCGCCGCTGCCGTCGCCGACCTGCTCGCCGTTGAACAGCATGGGCGCTTCGTCCTTCTCACCCTCGCCGATCACGACGACGCCGTTCATCGGGACGGTGTTGATGAGGCTGCGCATGGCGTTGACGGCCACGCCGTCGGCGCCGTTCTTGTCACCACGACCGACCCACCGTCCGGCGGCCATGGCGCCGGCCTCGGTCACGCGGACCAGGTCGAGGGCGAGGTTGCGGTCGGGGGCCTGGGCGGCGGGCTGGAGGCTTTCCACGCGGCACAGCCTAGGCGACCTCGTCATTCCGGGTGCAGCGCCACCTCGGTGGCCTTCACTGCGAGGTGCACGGGACGTCCGGGCGCGAGCCCCAGCTCCGAGGCAGCGGTGAGCGTCACCTCGGCGTCGGCCACCTCGGTGTGCACCCGCACGCGGTCGCCCTGCTGCTGCAGGTGGCCCACCACCGTGGACAGCACGTTGCGCGGGCGCCCACCCGGGGGCTCGCGGTGCACCGAGACCGCCGACGGCGAGAAGACCGCCACCGCGCCGGCCCCCTCGCGGAGCGGCTCGTCGGCATGACCCACGAGTACGTGTCCGGACTCGGTGACCACGGCCCCGTCACGCACCCGGCCGCGGAGCAGGTCGAGTCCGGCGACGCGGGCGGCGAAGGCGCTCCGTGGCCGCGCGAGCACCTGGTGGGTCGGTCCGTCCTCGGTCACCCGGCCGTCCTCGATGACGACGACGCGATCGGCCAGCGTGAGCGCGTCGAGGACGTCGTGGGTGACGAGCAGCGTGGACCGCTCGGCCAGCACGTCGCGCAGGAGTCGACGCATGGCCGGGGCGACCGTGACGTCGAGGGCTGCCATCGGCTCGTCCAGCAGCAGCAGTCTCGGTCCGGTGGCCAACGCTCTGGCCAGAGCGACGCGTTGCGCCTGCCCTCCGGACAGTGCCGACGGTCGGCGATCGGCGAGATCTCCCACGCCGACGTCGTCCAGCCAGCGTCGCGCGGTCTCCCGTGCCTGAGTCCGGGGCACCCCGGCGCTTCGCGGCCCGAACGCGACGTTCTCCACGGCGTCGAGGTGGGGGAACAACAACGCGTCCTGGGCCAGCAGTGCGATGCCGCGCCGGTGTGGCCGCACCCAGGTGCGTGCATCGGCCAGGACCGCGCCGTCGAGACCGATCTCGGCCTCGTCGGGACGCAGCATCCCGGCGACCGCAGCCAGCAGGGTCGACTTGCCGGCACCGTTGGGCCCCATGATCGCCACCGTCTCCCCGGGGGCGACCCGGAGGGTGACGTCGACGCCTCGCTCGTCGGAGCGGACGTGGGCGGACAGTCCTGCCGCGGTCGCCCCCTCTCCCGTCGTCACAGCGTCCCCCGGTTGCCGCGGACGAGAGCGATGACCAGGACGGCCACGAGCACCAGCAGCAACGACAGCGCGACGGCGGCGTCCGGGTCGGTCTCGCGCTGCAGGTAGATCTCGAGCGGCAGCGTGCGGGTGGTGCCCTGCAGGCTCCCGGCGAACGTGATCGTCGCCCCGAACTCGCCCAGGGCGCGGGCGAAGGAGAGGATCGCCCCGGACAGCAGGCCCGGCAGGACCAGCGGCAGCGTGACCCGGCGCAGGACCGTGGTCGGCCGGGCGCCGAGGGTCGCCGCCACCTGCTCGTACCGTTGACCCGCGGTCCGCAGCGTCCCCTCCAGGCTGACGACCAGGAAGGGCAGCGCCACGAAGGTCTGGGCCAGCACGACGGCCGTGGTGGAGAAGGCGATCTGCAGGCCCAGGACCTCCATCGACTCACCGAGCAGCCCCCGTCGGCCGAACGTGTAGAGCAACGCGATGCCGCCGACCACCGGCGGCAGCACGAGGGGGAGCAGCACGAGCGAGCGCAGCAGGGACTGTCCGGGGAAGTGGCTGCGTGCCAGAACGAGAGCGAGCGGCACCCCGAGGAGCACGCACAGCACCGTCGTGACCGCCGACGTGCGCAGGCTGAGCCACAGGGCAGCCTGTGACGACGGTGAGGTCACCAGGCTCACGAACTGCGACCAGTCGACCCGCAGCACGATGGCGACGAGGGGCAGGACGATGAAGCCCGCGCTGAGGACTGCGGGGATCACCACCCACCGTGGCAGGGTCCGTGTCGACGTCCTGCCCGAAGCCCTCGCGAGTCGCGCCATCGGGATCAGGGAGCGCCGAAGCCTGCGTCCGCCAGCACCTTCTGGCCGCCCCCGCTGAGCACGAAAGCGACGAACTGCTGTGCCAGCTCCGTCTGCTCGCTGTCAGCGAGGGCGGCGATCGGGTACTCGTTGACCGCCTCCGCGGACTCCGGGAAGTCGATGCCGAGCACGTCGTCGCCGGCGCCGATGACGTCGGTGACGTACACGAGTCCGGCGTCGGCCTCGCCGGAGGACACCTTGCCCAGCACGTCGGTGACGGCCTGCTCCTCGCTGACGGGCTGGACGTCGATGCCGGCGGCCTCCTCGACCTTCGCCGACGCCGCACCGCACGGCACCTCGGGTGCGCAGAGCACCACCTGGACGTCGTCGTCCGCGAGGTCGGACAGCTCCTCGACACCGGCGGGGTTGTCCGGCGGCGTCGCGATCTGCAGCACGTTCGTGGCGAACAGCTCCGGGTCGCCCTCCACGAGCTCGTCGTCGGTGGCCTTGGTCATGGTGGCCACGTCGGCGGAGGCGAAGACGTCGGCCGGCGCGCCGGACTGCAGCTGGGCCACGAGGTCGGAGGAGCCGCCGAAGTTGAAGTCCACCGTCACGCCCTCGTGCTCGGCCTCGAAGTCGCTCGCGATCTCCTCGAAGGAGTCGGTGAGCGACGCGGCCGCGAAGACGGTGAGCGTGCGCGGCTCGGCGCCCGACTCATCGCTGTCGGAGCCGCCACCGGACCCGCAGGCAGCGAGGAGCAGGCCGACGGCCGCCACGGCGGCGATGACCGACCTCCTCACGAGGAGACCTCCAGGGAGACGTTGGTGGACTTGACCGTCGCCCAGGCGAGGGAGCCGACCTCGAGCCCGAGGTCGTCGACGGCTTCACTGCTGACGAGCGAGACGACCCGGTAGGGCCCACAGCTGAGCTCGACCTGGGCCATGACGGTGTCGCGGACGATGTCGGTGACGACTCCCCGGAACCGGTTCCGCAGGCTCACCGCGCTGGGTGCGTCACCGGGGGAGTGGGCGTTCTCGGTGGCGATGCGGGCGAGGTCGGTGCCGTCGATCCCGGCCCGGCCGTCGGCGTCGACCGCCTGGAAGCGGCCTTGGTTCTGCCAGCGACGTAAGGTGTCATCGCTGACGCCCAGCACGGTGGCTGCCTCGGACAGGCGATGCGCGGTCATGCGGTGATCCTAGACGCACCTGCGGGGCAATGCCGGTCAGGGTCGACGCAGATGCGGTGTCGGAACGGGAAGGATGACGCATGGCGGGAACGAGCAGTCGAGGCAACCCGAGCATGGGCGACGTCGTCCGCTCGGTGGCCGTGCTCGGTGCCATCGTGCTCGCGATCTGGTTCGCGGCGCAGATCTTCACCGTCACGCCGGACCGTCCGATGCAGGGCGAGAACCTCGAGCAGTCCGTCGCCGCCGCCCGCCCCGCCGTCACCGGCTTCGACCTGTCAGCCCCTGACGAGCTGCCCGAGGGGTGGATCGTCACCTCCACGCGTCCGGAGCCGGACGCCTGGGCGCTGAACGTGCTCACCGCCGACGACGAGTACATCGGGCTCCAGCAGGCACTGGCGCCCGTTGAGGACCTCTTCGAGGAGCGCGAGGCCACGTACGAGTCCACCGGGACCACCGAGATCGGGGGCGAGGAGTGGACCACGTGGGAGTCGGGACGTGACGTCGCCTACTCCCGCACCGACGACGACGTCGCCACGCTCGTGGTGGGTGAGGCGCCGCGCGAGCAGGTGGAGGCCTACGTCGCGTCGTTGTCGTCTGACTCCTGATCCGCGTCGTCCGGGCGTCCGGCGGCGGCGAGCCGCTCGCGGGCGCCGTCGAGCCAGCGCTGGCAGATGGTGGCGAGCTCCTCGCCGCGCTCCCACAGTGCCAAGGACTCCTCCAGGCCCGTACCGCCGGTCTCGAGCCGCTGCACGACGGCGACGAGCTCGTCGCGGGCCTGCTCGTAGCTGAGCTCGGCGACCTCGGTGTCGGGGCTCTCAGTCATGGGTGTCCTCCTGGGTCGAGCTGGTGCGGACGTGCGCGGTGCCGTCGGCGAGACGGACGCTGAACACCTCGGGCACGTCGCCGATCGAGCCGATGACGTGGCCCTCCTCGGTCTGCGCGACGGCATAGCCGCGCTCGAGCGTGGCGAGCGGGGAGAGCGCCCGGACGCGGGCGAGCTGGGCGGCGACGGCGTCGTGCTCGCGGTCGAGCCGGTGGCCCACCACGCGTCGGGCGCGTCCCAGCTGGTCCTCGACCAGCGCCTCCTGGGCGTCGACGAGGCTGGCGGGGGTGCGGAGCACTGGTCGGGAACGGATCTGTTGCAGCTGCTGTGCCTCACGGTCGACCAGTCGGGCCACCGCGCCACGCAGTCGTCCGCGTGCCTGCACGAGGCCGGACTGCTCCTGCGCGGCGTCCGGCACGACGCGCTTGGCCGCGTCCGTGGGCGTGGAGGCCCGGACGTCGGCGACGAGGTCGAGGATCGGGGTGTCCGGCTCGTGACCGATCGCGCTCACCACCGGCACGCGGCAGGCGTGGACGGCGCGGACGAGAGCCTCGTCGGAGAAGGGCAGCAGGTCCTCGGTGGACCCGCCGCCGCGGGCGACCACGATCACGTCGACGCCGGCCGCGTCGAGCGCGCGCACGGCACCGATGACGTCCCGGGCGCTGCTGGAGCCCTGCATGAGGGCGTGCCGGACGTCGAAGCGGACACCGGGCCAGCGCAGCCGAGCGTTCTCCAGCACGTCGCGCTCGGCGGCGGAGTCCTTGCCGGTGACCAGGCCGATGAGGGCGGGCAGGAAGGGCAGGGGCTTCTTGAGCCTCGGGTCGAAGAGCCCCTCGGCGGCGAGCAGCTGCTTGCGGCGTTCCAGCTGCGCCAGCAGCTCGCCCTCGCCGGCGAGCCGGATCTCGCGCACCTCCAGGCTGAAGGATCCGTTGGGCTCGTAGAAGCGCGGCTTGGCCTGGACGACGACCCTCGCCCCGGCGGCCACCGGCGCCGGGAGGGCGTCGAGGATGGCGATGTGGCAGGTGGCCTGCGCCGAGAGCGTGGCGCGCAGGTCGCGCAGCGTCAGGAAGCAGATGCCGGGTCTGCGATTGAGCTGGGCCACCTCCGCCTCGACCCAGATGGTGCCGAGCCGGTCGATGTACTGGCCCACGAGCGTGTTGACCTGGCGCAGCGGGGCGGGAGAGTCCGCGCTCGTCTCCAGGGCCATGCGGCAAACCCTAGGCGGCGTCGAGGACAGCCGGGACGGGTGCCTGGTCCGGGCAGACCTGGTGGCTGGGCTTCTTCGTTACGATGGGGTCATGACGACGCACGTTGATCTCGGCATGCCCCCCGTCGGCGGCAGCGTCCTGCTCGCCGACCCGCGCGGCTACTGCGCCGGCGTCGATCGCGCGGTGATCACCGTGGAGAAGGCGCTCGACCTCTACGGCGCCCCGGTCTACGTCCGCAAGGAGATCGTCCACAACAAGCACGTCGTCAACAACCTCCGCGACCGCGGCGCGATCTTCGTCGAGGAGCTCGACGAGGTGCCCGAGGGTGCCACGGTCGTGTTCTCCGCCCACGGGGTCTCGCCGATGGTGCACGCCGAGGCCGCCGAGCGCAGTCTCAAGACCATCGATGCCACGTGCCCGCTGGTCACCAAGGTCCATCACGAGGCCAAGCGGTTCGCCCGCGAGGACTACCGCATCCTGCTCATCGGCCACGAGGGTCACGAGGAGGTCGAGGGCACGGCCGGAGAGGCCCCGGAGCACATCACCCTCGTGGAGCACCCGGACGACGTGGAGCACCTCGACTTCCCCGACGACGCCAAGCT
>JBQGDU010000241.1:0-1690 GCA_052039245.1 Aeromicrobium sp.
GAGTCCGAACGCATCGAGGCGGCCGGAGCCGGCGACGTCCTGGGTCGGGTCGGAGACGACGTCCGCCGCATCACCGAGGCGTTGGACGAGGCCATTCCCCTGCTGCTGTCCTCCCTCGCGGCCATCGCGTTCACCGTCGGCGGACTGTTCTCCTTGGACTGGCGGCTCGGTCTCGCCGGTCTCGCCGCGGCGCCCGGCTACCTGCTGGCGCTCCGGTGGTACCTGCCGCGGTCGGCACCCTTCTACCGCCGGGAACGCATCGCGGAGGGTGAACGAGCCGACGCTCTGGTCACGGGTATCCGCGGAGCCTCCACCCTGCGCGCCTTCGGCGCCGAGGAGCGGGCGCTCCAGCGCATCGAGCGGCGCTCCGACGAGGCCGTGGGCATCACGCTCGGAGTCTTCCGGTTGTTCACCCGGTTCGGGGCGAGGATGAACTGGTCGGAGTGCGTGGGCCTCATCGTCGTCCTCGCCACGGGGTACGTGCTGGTGCGCCACGACCTCACGAGCGTCGGCGACGCCACCGCTGCGGCGCTCTTCTTCCACCGGCTGTTCAACCCGATCGGCGCCGTCCTGTTCGTCTTCGACGCGGTCCAGGCCAGCGGCGCGGCGCTCGCACGCCTGGCCGGGATTGCACTGGTCCCCCCGCGGCCCGCGACGGAGACCACTGTCGGCCCGGACCCCACGCTCCACGTCCGCGGCGTCGGTCACGCCTACGAGACGGGCCGCGACGTGCTGTCCGACGTCGACCTGCAGGTCGCCCCCGGGGAGAGGATCGCGATCGTGGGCGCCACCGGAGCCGGGAAGACCACGCTCGGCGGCATCCTCGCGGGCTCGATCCGTCCGACCAGGGGCAGCGTCCATCTCGGCGGCCTGGACGTCGGAAGCTCACCCGAGGCCGACGTCCGCCGACACGTCTCGCTCGTCTCCCAGGAGGTGCACGTCTTCGCCGGCACGGTGCGCGACAACCTCGTCCTCGCGCGCGACGATGCCACCGACGACCAGCTGTGGGCTGCGTTGCAGGCCACCGACGCGCACTCGTGGGTCCGTGCGCTCCCGGAGGCCCTCGACACGCTCATCGGCGACCTGGGTGCTCCCGTGACGCCGGCGCAGGCGCAACAGCTGGCCCTCGCCCGGGTGCTCGTGCTGGACCCGGTCGTCGTGGTGCTCGACGAGGCCACGGCCGAAGCCGGGTCGTCCGGCGCACGGGAGCTGGAACGTGCCGCCCAGGCCGTCGCCGCGGACCGCACCGCGATCGTCATCGCCCACCGCCTCACCCAGGCGCGGACCGCGGACCGCATCCTGGCGATGGACGACGGCCGCGTGGTGGAGAGCGGCACCCATGACGAGCTCGTCGAGCTCGGCGGCCGCTACGCCCGGCTGTGGGCTGCCTGGAACGACCACTCCTGAGCGCCGACCATCGACCCGGGACCCGTGAGACGCTGGCGCGATGAGCGATGAGAACCCCACCTCCAGCGTGCGCCACGTCGTCGGCGAGGCCGACACGGCCGCGGCAGTCGGCAGCGGCGACCTCGACGTGCTGGCCACGCCTCGGCTGCTCGCCTGGTGCGAGGAGGCCACGTGCGCCGCACTCGACCTGAGCGAGTCGGAGACGAGTGTCGGCACTCGGGTCGAGCTGCGACACGTCGTGGCGTCTCCGGTCGGGAGCACCATCACGGCGCGCGCGGAGCTG
>JBQGDU010000242.1:0-1567 GCA_052039245.1 Aeromicrobium sp.
GACGAAGACCCAGGTCCGGTACCAGATCTTGCGCAGCTCCTCACCGAAGATCTGCGGGTCGGTGTAGAGGGAGCCGTGCACCCGGTCGGGCCGGATCAGGTGTCCGTAGGCACCCTGCACGTCCACGGGCGGGACCAGCGAGCTCATGGGCTTCTCCTAGCGAGCAGTATTTAATCAAAATTAGATTAACACACGGAGGGGCGTCCGCGGTCAGACGAGCTCTCCGGACGTCACCTTCTCGACGAGCCTGAACTTCTGGATCTTCCCCGTGGGCGTGGTCGGCAGACGTTCCGGATCGACGAAGACGACCCGCTTCGGCACCTTGAACCGGGCGAGGTGGGTCCGGCAGTGCTCCACGACCTCGTCCTCGGTGATCTCGGCCTCCGGGGCGCGGACGACGACGGCGCAACCGATCTCTCCCCAGCGGTCGTCGACGAGCCCGATGGCGTAGACCTGGCTCACGGCGTCCAGCCCCCCGAGCAGCTCCTCGATCTCCTTGGGCATGACGAGCTCACCGCCGCTCTTGTAGAGCTCCTTGCTGCGCCCGGTGAGCTCGAGGTACCCGTCCGGGCGGACCCGGCCGAGGTCGCCGGAGCGGACGTCGCCGTCCTCGGAGAGGGCAGCGGCCGTCTCGTCCGGCTTGCCCCAGAAGCCCTGCATCATCGTCGGGCCGTGCGACCTCAGCTCCCCGACCTCGCCGGCGGGCAGGCGCGCACCCGACTCGGGGTCGATCGTCTCGTAGACGCAGATGTCGCCCGACGGCGCGACCCCGGCGGCCCCAGCCATCTTGGGACGTCCCACCGTGGTCGAGGTCAGCTCCAGCGGGTCCTCCGGGAGGGTCAGCGTCATCGCCCCGCCGCACTCGGTCATGCCGTATCCCGTCACGATCTCGGAGACCCCGAAGTCCTTCTCCACCTGCTCCCACAGCCACACCGGCGCCGGCGCCGATCCACACAGGATGGCCGTGAGGCTCGAGGTGTCGTAGGACGCCTTGAGCGGGCTCTCGACCATGGCGACGGCCATCGTCGGCACGCACAGGATGTCGGTGGCGCGGTGTCGTGCGATGCCCTCGAGGTACCCCTCGACGGAGAAGGACCGTTGCAGCACCACGGCGCCACCGACGAACATGACCGAGAGGATGCCCTCGACGTACCCGAACATGTGGTAGCACGGCAGGGAGAACAGGATGCGCCGGCCGTCCTCGTACGCCCGGGTGAGCGCGGAGGCGTAGGCGGTGCGCTGCACCGCGTCGTGGGTGACCAGGACGCCCTTGGGAGACCCGGTGCTCCCGCTGGTGTAGAGCATGTCCCCGACGTCGTGCGGTGCGTGCTCGACGTCCGCGCTGGCACCCGCGTTCTCCCGTCCGAGCCGCTCGAGGTCGGCGAGGGTCATCGCGCCTTCCCGTTCGCGGCCGTCGGTCGAGAGCACGATGACCTGGCGCAGTGCCGGCGGACCCGTCCCCCGGGGCAGGTCGTCCTCACGTGGCACCTCCCAACCGGGAGCGATGTCGTCGAGCATCGACACGTAGTCCAGTCCGGCGAACCCGGTCATCGTCAGCAGCACCGAG
>JBQGDU010000243.1:0-7739 GCA_052039245.1 Aeromicrobium sp.
TGGTGGTGCTCGCGCTCGGCGGCACGTGGTGGGCCGGCGTGGTGCTCGGAGCCGCGGCCGTGGTCATGGCGACGCTCGGCGACCTCTCGGAGTCGCTCATCAAGCGCGACCTCGGCATCAAGGACATGGGTGACCTGCTGCCCGGTCACGGTGGTCTGATGGATCGACTCGACTCGCTCATCGCCGTCGCCCCGATCGCCTGGCTCATCCTCTACTACCTCGTCCCGGTCGCCTGAGCCTCGGCTCGGCCTGCTGCCCCACAGCACACCCATGACGGCCCTGCGGGACTACGTGGCCTCGGTGCGCCAGCCGGTGCTGGGTGCCGGCGCCGTCCCGTACGACGAGGTCGTGGACGCCGAGGGGTCGCTGCGTCCCGCGTGGCGGGCCGTCGCGGCCCAGGCGATGGACCTGACCGACATCGACCTGCGGCGCACCGCACACCAGCTGGGGCGTTACCTCGACGACGACGGCGTGACGTACGGACGTCCCGGCGAGCGCCACGTGCGCTGGCGACTCGACCCGTTGCCGATCATCCTGACCGCCGAGGAGTGGGCGCCCCTCGAGGTCGGGCTGGCGCAGCGGACCGAGCTGCTCGACGCGGTGCTCGCCGACCTGCAGGGGCCGCAGCGTCTGCTGCGCGAGGGCGTGCTGCCGCCGGCACTCGTCCTCGGTCACGGAGGATTTCTCAGGGCGTTGCGGCGTGACGGGACGACCGTCCCGGCGCCGCTGACGGTGGCCGCGGCCGACCTGGCGCGCACCGACTCGGGGGAGTGGCAGGTCGTGGCCGACCGCACGCAGGCCCCCTCGGGGATCGGCTACGTCCTGGAGAACCGCCACGTCATGTCCCGGGCACTCCCATCGCTGCACCGGGAGGTGCCGGTGCATCAGGTGGAGCCGT
This sequence comes from Aeromicrobium sp., assembly GCA_052039245.1. Taxonomy (GTDB): domain Bacteria; phylum Actinomycetota; class Actinomycetes; order Propionibacteriales; family Nocardioidaceae; genus Aeromicrobium. The sequence goes on from JBQGDU010000243.1 coordinate 899, forward strand.
TCCTGCAGCTGCTGCGCGGGAGTCTCGCCGAGGCCGCACCCGACGGCGTGGCCGACCCGCGCATCGTCGTGCTCACGCCGGGCGCGAGCTCGGAGACCGCGTTCGACCAGGCGCACCTCGCCTCCGCCCTGGGGTTCCCGTTGGTCCAGGGCAGTGACCTCGTGGTGCGCAGCGGTGCGCTCTGGACGCGGGTGTACGGACAGCTCGAACGGGTGGACGTCGTCCTGCGACGGGTGGACGCCCTGTGGAGCGACCCGCTGGAGCTGCGCGGTGACTCCCGGCTGGGCGTCCCGGGCCTGCTCGAGGTGGCACGTCGTGGCCGGGTGAGCGTCGTGAACGACCTGGGTGCCGGTGTCCTGGAGAACATCGGGCTGATGCCGTTCATGTCGCGGTTGTGCGAGGTCCTGCTCGACGAGCCGTTGCGGCTGCCGTCCCGTCCGGTGCACTGGCTGGGTGATCCCCGAGCACGGCGGCGGTGGCGTGAGGACCCCACCGCCCTCGAGGTCCGCTCGATCGACCACGGCACAGTGCTCGACGACCCGCCGGAGGTCCTCCTCGCGAAGGTGGAGTCCGCGCCGCACGGCTACGTCGCGAGCGAGCCGGTGCAGTGGTCGCAGGCGCCGCACGTCGACGCCGGGTCGGTGCAGAGGGGCGCGGTGTCATTACGCACCTTCACGATCCGGCACGGTTCCTCCTACCGGCCGCTGCTCGGTGGCCTCGCCTCCGTGCTGCAGGACGGGCGGACGATCGCCAGCAAGGACGTGTGGGTGCTCAAGGGCTCGCCCGACGAGCCGGACCAGGGCCTGCACGACGTCGTGGCGTCGGCCGGGTCGACGACGCCACCGGCACTCGTACCGCGCGTGCTGGAGAACCTGTTCTGGTTCGGGCGACACGCCGTCCGCGCCGAGGACACCGTGCGGCTGGTGCTCGTGGCCCACGGACTGGACGAGAACTTCCGTGCCAGGACCCGAAGCTCCGGAGGAGAGGCGTTGCGCGTGGTGCGCGAGACGCTCGACGTCCTGAGCGCGGGGGAGCGAGACCTCGCCGACCCCTGGTCCATCGACGCGGACCTTCGTGAGCTCCTCGGCCGGGCCTCGCGCGACGGTTCCGTGGCACACTCGCTCAGCGCGCTGCACGACGTCGCGCAGTCAGTCCGTGACCAGCTGTCGCTCGACGTCTGGCGGGCCCTGGGCGTCGCCGATCGCGCCGTGGCGAGCCTGGCGGAGAGCCCTCGGCCCGAGAACCTCGACGACGCCGGCGAACAGGTCCTCACCGGTCTGCTGGCCCTGCACGGCACGACGGCGGGGATGGTGCGCGACGACGGTTGGCACGCGCTGCAGGTCGGCAAGTCGCTCGAGCGCGCACTGCAGGTGTGCCGGTTGTTGCGCCACACCGTCACGACGTTGCGCCCCATCGATGCGGATCGTCACGTGCACGACGCGGTCCTCACCGCAGCGGAGAGCTCCGTGACCCACCGACGCCGGCACCGCGGACGGGTCCGGCTCATCGGTCTGCTCGAGCTGCTCCTCGCGGACCGCTCCAACCCGCGATCGCTCGCCGCCAACCTGTTGACGCTGGGGGAGAGCCTGGAGGCTCTGCCGATGTCCACGGGTGCGACCCGGCCGGAACGGCTGCTCGAGGACCTGCTGGAGGAGACCGAACGCGTCGAGCTCGTGGACGTCATCCGAGCGGTGGACGATGTCAGGCCCGACCTCGTCCGCCACCTGGAGACCCTCACCGCCCACCTGGCACGACTCTCCGAGGCCGTCACCGATCTGCACCTGCGTTCCACTCCAGCACCCCGATCCTTCGGGCTCGTCACCAGGAGGACCTCGTGAGACTCAGGGTCCGGCACCGCACCACGTACACGTACGACGCGGACGTCACCGACAGCTACGGGCTGGCGCACGTCGTGCCCCGCGAGCTGCCGTGGCAGCGGGTGCTGGAGCACGACGTGGTGATCGACCCGAGCCCCGCGGACCTGTCGGTCGAGTCCGACCACTTCGGCAACCGGGTGACGTTCTTCCAGGTGGATCTGCCGCACCGCGAGCTCTGCGTCGTCGGCCGGGGCATCGTCGAGGTGGAGGTCCCTGCGCACCCCGAGGCCGCACTCGTCCTTCCGTGGGAGCGGGCCAGGCCCGTCGAGCGTCCTGACGTCGCCGATGCGTGGTCGGCCACGGAGCTGACGCTGACCTCGCCGGCCAACTCCCAGCCTCCCCGCGTGCACGAGTACGCAGCGGAGTCGCTGTTGCCCGGCCGGCCTGTCGTCGACGCTGCCCGGGAGCTGATGCACCGCATCCACGAGGACTTCGCGTACGAACCCGGCACCACCACCGTCACCTCGACGATCGAGGACGTGCTCGAGTCCGGTGCGGGCGTCTGCCAGGACTTCGCGCACCTGCTGATCTCCTGCCTGAGGTCGCACGGGCTCGCGGCGCGTTACGTCAGCGGCTACCTCGCGACCGAGCCGCCGCCGGGACGGGCTCGCGTCCTCGGCGCCGACGCGACGCACGCCTGGGCGGCGCTCTGGCTTCCCGGCGGCGGTTGGCTGGCACTCGACCCCACCAACGACCAGCTCGTCGAGGACCGGCACGTCACGGTCGCGTGGGGCCGGGAGTACGGTGACGTCCCGCCGCTCAAGGGCGTCATCTTCAGCGAGGCGACCGAGTCCGGGCTGACCGTCGAGGTCGACGTCGACCCGGTCTGAGGACTCGGGGTGCGCGGTCGGCGAGGCTTGACACGATGGCCCCGTGAGGTCCTTCTCCTGTCGCGTCTGCGACAACGCCCTGTTCTTCGAGAACTCCGTCTGCGTCAGCTGTGGCACGGCCCTCGGGTACTCGCGGTCCGAGCACGACATCGTCCCGGTCGACGATTCCGGCACCTACGTCGACGCGGACGGCACCGCCTGGTTCGTGTGCGCCAACCTCAACCTCTCCGGCTGCACGTGGCTCGCGCCCGAGGAGGGTGGCCTGTGCTTCAGCTGTGACCTGACCCGGACCCGTCCGAACGACGCCGATCTCGAGGGACTCTCCCAGTTCCCGGTGGCCGAGGCGGCCAAGCGTCGGCTCGTCGTCGAGCTCGACGCGCTCGGGTTGCCCATCACGACGCGGACGGAGGATCCCGAGCACGGTCTGTGCTTCGACCTGCTCTCCAGCGTCAACGAGAACGTCGTCATCGGCCACGCCGACGGCGTCATCACCATCGACCTCGCCGAGGGCGACGACGCGCATCGCGCCAAGGTGCAGGCCGAGCTCGACGAGCCGTACCGGACGATGCTCGGGCACTTCCGGCACGAGGTGGGGCACTACTTCGAGACCGTGCTCGTGCGCGGTGAGGAGCGCATCGAGGCGTGCCGCGAGGTCTTCGGCGACGAGACCAAGGACTACCAGGCCGAGATCGACCGGCACTACTGCGAGGGCCCGCCGGACGACTGGCGCGAGCGGCACATCAGCACCTACGCGACGATGCACCCGTTCGAGGACTTCGCCGAGACGTTCGCGCACTGGATGCACATCAACGACACCGTCGACACTGCTCGCTCCTACGGTCTGGTCACCGTCGACCCGGGGGCCTTCTCCACCTTCCGGGACCTCGTGACCGGTGTCTGGTCCCCGCTCTCGACGGCCCTCAACCAGATCAACCGGTCCATGGGTGCGGACGACCTGTACCCCTTCGTCCTGGCCCCGGCCGTCATCGACAAGCTCGAGTTCGTCGCCTCCCTCGCCCGCGAACCCACCTGAGCCCCCCCCCACCCCCCGCGAGTGGCGCAGTTCGGCGGTTTCGAGACGGCGTGTCGTGCAGATCTGCGCCACTCGAGACCTGTCCTGCACCACTCGCGGAGTCGTGGCTGCCGGGTTCGGCGCGTCTGGGAGACTTGACCAATGAGCGATGAGCCGATCACGACCCTGCCGCTCGTCCTCGAGCCTCCCCGCGGACGTGGCAAGCCGCCCCGGCACCTCGCCGACTTCTCCGCCGAGGAACGCAAGGCGGCGGCCGAGGAGCTCGGGCTCCCGGCGTACCGGGTGAAGCAGGTCGCCCACCACTACTTCGCCCGGCTGCAGCGGGACCCGGCCGCCATGACCGACCTGCCGGCCGCGCAGCGCGACGCGATCGCCGCGGCGCTCCTGCCACCCCTGCTCAACGAGGTGCGGACCCAGGAGGCCGACCGCGGCACCACGCGCAAGACGCTGTGGCGGCTCTTCGACGGAGCCCTCGTCGAGTCGGTGCTCATGCGGTACTCCGACCGGGCCACCGTCTGTGTCTCCAGCCAGGCCGGCTGCGGCATGGCGTGCCCCTTCTGCGCCACGGGGCAGGGCGGCCTGCAGCGCAACATGAGCGTCGCGGAGATCGTCGACCAGGTCGTCGACGCCGCTGCCGCCATGACGCACGGGAAGGTCGCCGGTGGGCCCGGTCGGCTCTCCAACGTCGTGTTCATGGGCATGGGGGAGCCGCTGGCCAACTACAAGGCCGTCGTCGGCGCCGTGCAGCGCATGGTCGCGCAGGGTCCTGACGGGCTGGGCATGTCGGCCCGCAACATCACGGTGAGCACCGTCGGTCTCGCGCCACGCATCCGGCAGCTCGCGGACGAGGGCGTCCCCGTGACGCTGGCGCTGTCCCTGCACGCCCCCGACGACGAGCTGCGCGACGAGCTCGTACCGATCAACACCCGACACAGCGTCGACGAGGCGGTCTCGGCGGCACGGCACTTCTTCGATGTCACCGGACGTCGGGTCTCCATCGAGTACGCGATGATGCGAGACATCAACGACCAGTCGTGGCGCGCGGACCTGCTCTCCGACGTCCTGATCAAGCACGGCGGCACCGCGTCCGTCCGCGGCGGGTCCAACCGGACCGGCTGGGTCCACGTCAACCTCATCCCGCTCAACGAGGTGCCCGGCTCGCGCTTCACCCGCTCTCGCGCTGAGGACATGGACGAGTTCGTCCGCCGCTTGGAGGCCAAGGGCATCAGCACCACCATCCGCGACACCCGAGGTGACGAGATCGACGCCGCCTGCGGGCAGCTGGCGGCGTCCGACGCATGAGCCCGCCGGCTCTCGTCGCCACCGACCTCGACGGGACGCTGCTGCGCAGTGACGGCTCGTTGTCCGCACGGACCCGGGACGCGATCTCGGCTGCCGAGTCCGCCGGGGTCGACGTGGTCTTCGTGACGGCGCGTCCGCCGCGGTGGTTGGACGGTCTGGCGGATGCGGTCGGCGGGCACGGCGTCGCGTTGTGCGGCAACGGTGCCTTCGTGCTCGACGTCGCCCGCCGTGAGGTCGTGGAGTCCAGGCCGTTCACGTCGCAGGGCCTCGCGGAGGTGCTCAGGCTGTTGAGGGCGCAGGTACCGGGCATCGCCGTCGCGGTGGAGTGCGCGGACGGCATGCGTCGTGACGAGGACTTCGTCGACCAGTACGCGGACGAGTACGAGACAGGCGCGATCGAGGGCATCTCGGCAGGGAAGCTGCTCGCCCGCGCGCCGGGGCTCGAGCACGAGGAGTTCATGGCGCTCGTGACGAGGGCGGTCGACGGTCGTGCCGAGCTGGGCTTCTCGGGGGCGATGGGTCTGGCCGAGCTCACGCCGAAGGGCGTCACGAAGGCATCCGGTCTGGCGGCCTGGTGCGATGAGCGCGGGATCGCGGCGGCCGACGTGTGGGCCTGTGGCGACATGCCCAACGACCTGCCGATGCTGGCGTGGGCAGGTCGTGCGCATGCCGTCGCCAATGCGCACGAGAGCGTTCTCTCAGCGGCCCATGAGGTCCTGCCCACCAACGACGAGGACGGCGTGGCCGTCCTGCTGGAGCGCCTCCTGACCTGAGGTCTCCTTGATCCGCCGGCCCCGGTGTCCCCTCGGTGGCTGAGTAGCCCCGCCCGCGACGAAGGAGCTGGGCGGGGAGCATCGAAGCCACGACCCCAACGGCCCTCGACACACTTCCACCGCAGGGTCTCGATGATCTTCGACCTCTCGCTCCACGGACACCGGCACGGTTCGTGGACCGCGTTGCCCCCAAGTCCGTCCCGAGCACGCGCCCGGCTGATCGCCGATCAGGGCTGCGTGAGCACGGGTGCCGCTTCGGCGACCTCGAGGGTGACGGGAGCACTCGTGGTCGAGAGCGTCTCGCCGAGTGGCGTCCAGGCGCCGTCGTCGACGCGGTAGCGCACTGTCCCGGTGGTGGGCATCCGGAAGCTCACGCCGTCGGACGTCTTCTCGTAGGTGTGGGTGACGTCCTTGGCGGGCCAGGGGCGACCGGGCCGGCTCGTGGTCTGCTGCGATCCGTCGCCGTGGTCCCACGTGTAGCCGCTCGCGGTCGCCTCCACGGTGATCTCGTAGCCGAGCAGGTCGACGCTCGTGTTCACCGATCGGGGAGTGGTCGACAAGATGGTGGGCACGTTGACCAGCGTGCGGGTCCCGGGCTGGACGGTCACCGGCAGCGTGGGCATCTCGACCTCTCGCACGGCCCGCAGGATGCGTCCCTCCGTGAGACGCCCCGGCAGATCGGCTTCAGGTGCCGGTGCATCCGGACTGTCGTCGGGGAACGCGAACCGCGGGTACGAACGGCACGTCAGCCCGAGAACTCCGGACTGCTCGCAGTGGCCGACGCCTTCCACCGGACGAGCCGTCCTATCGCCCAAGCCTGCTGATCCAGTGGTTGGGTTTCCCGAGCCTCGCTCTACGACCCGGGGAGATGCGCGTTGAACGGGCCGGTACCTTTCGGCGCTGGTGTTCACCGTCGGGTCGAGGGCATCCGGTTGAACTTGAACATCTGATCCGCCTTGATTGCTGAAGCCAACAAGTGGATGCGCAACAACTATGAGCGTCGAGCAGAGTTCCTTGATCACGACA
>JBQGDU010000244.1:0-3750 GCA_052039245.1 Aeromicrobium sp.
GCTCGAACGTGGCCAGCAGCTGGTTGCCCGAGGCCATCTCGCGCTCACCCTGGTAGACCTGGATGGCCACGGACGGCTGGTTGTCGTCGGCCGTCGTGAACACCTCGGACCGCTTGGTCGGGATCGTGGTGTTGCGCTCGATGAGCTTGGTCATGACGCCGCCCTTGGTCTCGATGCCGAGGCTCAGCGGGGTGACGTCGAGCAGGAGCACGTCCTTGACCTCGCCCTTGAGGACACCGGCCTGCAGAGCGGCGCCGATGGCGACGACCTCGTCCGGGTTGACGCCCTTGTTGGGCTCCTTGCCACCGGTGAGCTGCTTGACCAGCTCGGTGACGGCGGGCATGCGGGTGGAGCCGCCCACGAGCACGACGTGGTCGATGTCGGCGACCTTCACGCCGGCGTCCTTGATGACGTTGTTGAACGGCGCCTTGGTGCGCTCCAGCAGGTCCGCGGTGATCTTCTCGAACTCAGAGCGCGTCAGCGTCTCGTCCAGGAAGACCGGGCTGCCGTCCTGCACCGTGATGTACGGCAGGTTGATCGAGGTGCTCGAGGAGCTCGAGAGCTCGATCTTGGCGCGCTCGGCCGCCTCGCGGATGCGCGGCATGGCCATCTTGTCCTTCGTCAGGTCGATGCCCGTCTTGGACTTGAACGTGGAGACGATCCAGTCGACGACGGCCTCGTCCCAGTCGTCGCCACCGAGGTGGTTGTCACCACTGGTGGCCTTGACCTCGATGACACCCTCGCCGATCTCCAGCAGGGACACGTCGAACGTGCCGCCGCCGAGGTCGAAGACGAGGATGGTCTGGTCCTCGCCCTTGTCCAGGCCGTAGGCCAGCGCGGCCGCGGTGGGCTCGTTGATGATGCGGCTGACGTTGAGGCCCGCGATCTCGCCGGCCTCCTTGGTGGCCTGACGCTGGTGGTCGTTGAAGTACGCCGGCACCGTGATGACGGCGTCCGTGACGGGCTCGCCGAGGTAGGCCTCGGCGTCGCGCTTCAGCTTCTGCAGCACGAACGCGCTGATCTGCTGGGAGTTGAACGACTTGCCGTCGATGTCGGCGCTCCAGTCGGTCCCCATGTGGCGCTTGACCGAGCGGATGGTGCGGTCGACGTTGGTGACGCCCTGGCGCTTGGCGACCTCGCCGGCCAGCACCTCGCCGTCCTTGGCGAAGGCCACGACCGACGGGGTGGTGCGGGCGCCCTCGGCGTTGGCGATGACGGTGGGCTCGCCACCCTCGAGAGCGGCGACGACGGAGTTCGTCGTGCCGAGATCGATTCCAACGGCACGTGCCATGGTGATTCCTCCTGCTGGTGGATGGTGATTCGATAAGTCTGCGAAGTCGTTGCCACATCGGGATCAACTGACTTGAGTCTGATGATATCAACCTTGGTCAGCGCCGCAGCATTCCCCCGAGACCCCTCACTGGGCGAGAGTCCGGTCACAGGCACTACCGTGGTCACCATGACTTCCCTGAGCCTGCGCGTCGCGGCAGCGGCCGCCGCCGCCACCCTCCTGGTCGCCTGCGGCGGCTCCGACTCCGAGCCGGAGAAGGACTCCGAGACCACCTCCTCCGCGCCGGCGGCATCCGGCGAGCAGGTCAGCACCGACGACTTCAGCTTCACCGCTCCCGAGGGCTGGGAGGACGTCACCGAGCAGATGGCCGGCTTCAACGCCGAGGCCGCCTGGGCCGACCCGGACGCCGGCGACGAGTTCGCCACCAACGTCAACGTCATCCGCGAGCCGAACGAGTTCGACGGCACCGCCGAGGAGTACGCCGACGCCAACATCCAGGCGCTCGAGGGCGCCGGGTACGACAGCCCCAGCAAGGAAGGCAGCTTCGGCGACTGGGTCGTCGTGACCGCCGGCGCCGAGCAGAACGGCACGAAGTACCTCGTCAACCAGTACTACACGGTTGTCGACGGCCAGGGCTGGGTCGTGACGTTCTCGTTCCCGGACGGCACCTCCGACGCCGAGCGCACCGAGCTGTCCGAGAGCGTCATGCAGACCTGGCAGTGGGCCTGAGCTACTCCGTCCACCCGCCCCTGCCGCGGGCGCCGAGGTAGGACTGCACCACCGCGACACCGAGGTCCTCGGCCTCCGGCGCCACCACGGATCCGTCCACCCGGCGAGCCATCTGCTCGATGAAGCGCGCCAGCCCGGGATCCTCCCCCAGACGGAAGAACGTCGTCTGCGCACCGAGACGCATGGCCGCGTCCAGCTCGCGCACCGAGAGCGCGATGGTCACCGGGTGCGGCGGGTAGTCGAAGTAGACCTCGCCGGCCGCCTCCAGATGTGAGGTGGGCTCGCCGTCGGTGACGATCAGCAGCACCGGCTGTGCGGTCGGGTGCCGCCGGAAGTGCCGGTTGGCGAGCAGCAGCGCGTGGTGCAGGTTGGTGCCCTTGGCGTACTGCGGCTCCAGCGCCGTCAGCTCCTCGATCTCCATCTCCTGCGCGTGGCGACCGAAGGCGATCAGCTGCAGCGCGTCACCGCGGAACCGGGTGCTCACCAGGGTGTGCAAAGCGAGCGCAGTGCGCTTCATCGGCACCCAGCGGTTGTCGATCGCCATGGAGAACGAGGTGTCCACGAGCAGCGCGACACAGGCCTGCGTGCGGTCCTCGGTCTCCTGGACCTCGACGTCATCGATCTGCAGGCGCGGACGTGTGGCGTCTCCACCCTCGGCAGCCGTGCGCGTGATGGCGTTCGTGACGGTCCGGGTGACGTCCCAGGGCTCGGTGTCGCCGAAGACCCATTCGCGGGTGGCGCCGGAGCGCTCCCCGGCGGCACCGGAGCGTCGGGTCTCGCGCTGGCCGCTGCGTCCGGAGAGCGCGGTGGCGACGTCACGCAGCAGCGCCTTGCCGAGCTGGCGCATCGCCTTGGGGGTCAGACGCAGGCGACCGTCCGTGCCGCGCTCCATGGCGCCAGAGTCGCGCAGCGCCTGCTCCAGCTCCTTCAACGTCCGCAGGTCCACCGCGGCGTCGTCGCCGAGCTGACGCGAGAGCGCGTCGAGGTCCACGTCGTCGAGCGACGCACCCCGGTGCCCCTGGGCCAGCTGTTCGGCGAGGGCGTCGAGGTCCGCCAGGTCCTGGAAGACGCCGGTGCCGTCACCGAGGCCCATGCCCTGCTCGCCGTCCATGGGAGTCGATCCGGTCCAGTCCTCACCGGGGCGCAGCGCCTGCAGGTTCCCCTCGAGCCGGTCGAGCGCCTCCGTCAGCTGGGGTGAGCCGAACGCCTGCTCCGAGAGCTGCATGAGCTCTCGACGCTGCTCCGGCGTCATCGAGTTGAGCATCCGCTGCGCCGCCGCCGAGCGCTGCGCGAGCGCGTCGAGCAGCTCGTCGAGCGTCTGCGGGCCTTCGGGGAACTGGTCCCCGTGACGCGCCATGAAGTCCTCGAAGTCCTGCTGGGTGTCCGTCCCCTCGCGGCGCTTGTCCAGCAGGGCGTTGAGGTCGTCCAGCATCTCGTTGACCGCGTCGCGATCGGCCTGCGACGCCTGCTCGAGTGCGTTCTTCATCCCGGCGAACCGCTGGTCCAGCAGCTCACGACCCAGCAGGTCCTTGATCTTCTCGAAGTCCTCGCGGGCCTGCGAGGACTGCCAGTCGTAGCCGTTCAGCTCGCTCACGGCTGCGGCCGGCGACGGCGGGAGGTTGTCCAGGGTCATCTCGGCGAGGGCGCGGACGCCGTCGTCGAGGTCGACGTCGCGAGCGAGCTGCTTGCGCTCCTCGAGCACCGCCTCCTGCAGCAGCTCCTGGACCTCG
>JBQGDU010000245.1:0-13495 GCA_052039245.1 Aeromicrobium sp.
ATCGAAGAACACCCGGCGCACGAGGGAGTAGCCATTGGAGTGCAGGCCCGAGGAGGCCATGGCGATGACGACATCGCCCTCCCGCACCCGGTCGGCGCCCAGCAGGCGATCGGCCTCCACCACCCCGGTCGTCGAGCCGGCGATGTCGTACTCGTCTGGGCCGAGTAGTCCGGGATGCTCCGCGGTCTCGCCGCCCAGCAGGGCCGTTCCGGCCTCGGCGCACGCCTGGGCGATGCCCTTGACGACGTCGGCGATGCGCTCGGGGACGACCTTGCCGCAGGCGATGTAGTCGGTGAGGAACAGCGGTTCGGCGCCGCACACCACGAGGTCGTCGACGAGCATGCCGACGAGGTCGAAGCCGATCGTGTCGTGGACGTCCATGGCCTGGGCGATGGCCACCTTGGTGCCCACCCCGTCGGCCGACGTGGCCAGCAGCGGACGCCGGTAGTCCTTGAGCGCGGAGGCGTCGAACAGTCCCGCGAAGCCACCGATGCCACCCACGACCTCGGGACGACGGGCCTTCTCGACCCACTCCTTCATCAGCTCGACGGCGCGGTCGCCGGCCTCGATGGAGACCCCGGCGGCCGCGTAGGAGGCGCCCGTCGACTCCGTGCTCACTGGATCACCTTCAGAGGCTCGACGTCGGACTCCAGCAGGTGCTTTCCGAGGAGGTCGTCCTCAGGGAGCGCCACAGGGTAGATGCCGTCGAAGCAGGCGCGGCAGAGTCGGTCCTTGGGCACGCCGGTGGCGTCGACCAGCTCGTCGAGCTCGACGTAGGACAGCGAGTCGGCTCCGATGGAGCGGCAGATCTCCTCGACACTGATGCCGTTGGCGATGAGCTCGGCCCGGGAGGCGAAGTCGATGCCGTAGAAGCACGGCCACTTCACCGGTGGGCTGGAGATGCGCACGTGCACCTCCGCTGCGCCGAACTCGCGCAGCATCCGCACGAGGGCGCGCTGGGTGTTGCCGCGGACGATGGAGTCGTCCACCACCACGAGGCGCTTGCCGGCGATGACGTCGCGCAGCGGGTTGAGCTTGAGCCGGATGCCGAGCTGGCGGATGGTCTGGGACGGCTGGATGAACGTGCGCCCGACGTAGGCGTTCTTGACCAGGCCGTGCCCGAACGGGATGCCGGACTCCTCGGCGTAGCCGATCGCGGCGGGGGTGCCGGACTCCGGGACCGGGATGACGAGGTCGGCGTCGACCGGGTTCTCCCGGGCCAACCGGCGGCCGATCTCCGAGCGCACCGAGAAGACCCGCTGGTCCGAGATCGTGGTGGCGGGACGCGCCAGGTACACGTACTCGAAGATGCAGCCCTTGGGCTGGGCCGCGGCGAACCGTTCGGTGCGCAAGCCGGCGGCGTCGATCGCGACGAACTCGCCGGGCTCGACCTCACGGATGAACGAGGCGCCGACGATGTCGAGGGCGGCCGTCTCGCTGGCGACCACCCAGCCACGGTCGAGCCGGCCGAGGACCAGCGGACGGATGCCCTGCGGGTCGCGGGCCGCGTACAGCGTGCCCTCGTCCATGAAGACCAGGGAGAAGGCGCCCCGCAACCGGGGCAGCACCTCCAGAGCGGCCTCCTCGACCGACCGGTCCCGGTAGGAGGCCAGCAGGCTCGCCATGACCGCCGTGTCGGTGGTGGCGGACTCGCCCTTGCCCGCAGCGCTCCCCGCGGCCGTCGTGCGCTCCGGCAGGAGCTCGACCAGCTCGGCGGTGTTGGTGAGGTTGCCGTTGTGCCCGAGGGCCACCGAGCCCTGCGCCGTGGGGCGGAAGGTCGGCTGGGCGTTCTGCCACACGCTCGCGCCCGTGGTGCTGTAGCGAGCATGGCCGATGGCCACCTCCCCGGTGAGCGACTCCAGCGTCGACTCGTCGAAGACCTGGGAGACCAGACCCATGTCCTTGTAGACGAGGATCTGTCGACCGTTGCTCACGGCGATGCCTGCCGACTCCTGACCACGGTGCTGCAGGGCGTACAGGCCGTAGTACGTGAGCTTGGCGACCTCCTCGCCCGGCGCCCACACACCGAAGACGCCGCAGGCGTCCTGGGGGCCGACGTCCTGGGGGTCGATGTCGTGGGTCAGGCGACCGTCTCCGCGAGGCACGGATCCAGTGTAGGGCCTCGACACACCCGCGAGACCCCCGCCGGAGCAACGGTCGGCGGATCGCCCCCATCACCCCTACGGTGGCCCCATGGACTCCGAAACCCTCAGCGTCGAGCGCACGATCGCCGCCGCGCCGGCCGACGTCTTCGCACTGCTCAGCGACGCCGGGAAGCACGAGAGCTTCGACGGCTCCGGCACGGTCCGGGGCACGAGCTCGCCGTCGCGTCCTCTGGAGCTGGGCTCGACGTTCGGGATGTCGATGAAGATGGGTGTGCCCTACTCGACCAAGAACACGGTCATCGAGCTCGAGCCGGACCGACGCATCGCCTGGCAGACGTCGGGCTTCTTCGGGCTGGTCGGCGGTCGCATCTGGCGCTACGAGCTCGAGCCCACCGACGACGGCGGCACGCTCGTCCGCGAGACCTGGGACCTCTCGCAGGACAAGCAGGCGTTCCTGCTCAAGCGCTCGAAGCTGCCCGCCACGACCGAGAAGAACATGCGTCGCACGCTGGACCGTCTCGCCGGGGCCCTCGAGCACTGACGCGTCCTCAGTCCGGCAGCGGGATGCGCAGGAATCTCGGACGGTAGAGGAAGGGGTCGTCGGAGACCTTCTCGACGTCGGTCTCGTTGCGGCTGTAGGAGACGACGACGGACCCGTCCTCCTGCAGCAGGTCAGGATGGGCGAGCGGCATGTAGCGCAGCTCGCCGCTGTCCGGGTCGGACGGGATCTCCGCCACCGGATCACCGGCGACGAAGGGGCCGGTGGGCGACGGCGCCGACCTGACGACGAGGTCGGAGCCGAGGAACTCGTCCCGCTTGCTCACCGCGAACCAGCGACCGTCGCGCTCGAAGACGCTCAAGGTCTGCGAGACGCCCCCGTCGGCGTCGATGAGCGTGGCGGCTCTGCCCGCCTCGTCCTGCCACCCCTCACCGTCCCAGTACTGCCACCGGGAGGGATCCGCGAGGTGCTCGGTGCGCGAGCGCGCGACGCGCATCGAGAAGCCGAACACCAGGTTCTCGGCGGCATCGGTGGGGCGAGCGGTGCCGTACAGGTAGGCCCAGCCGTCGACGACGGCGACGGCCGCACCCCACGTGGGGCGCTCGGTGTCGACGTCGTCGGGGCCGATGTCGGTGACCCGCAACAGCTCGGGCACTCCCCCGCGCTCGACCCGGAACCGGGCGAAGGCCGGCCCCAGGTTCTCGAACGCCTGCGGGCCGTCCGGCGCCTGCGCTCCCCGCACCCTCTGCAGCCCGACGCCCACCAGGTCGTACCCGTCGCGCTGCTCACTGCCGACCGACATCGGCCAGTACCCCACCTCGTCGTCCCGGTCCGGCACGAGCGCCCCGCCGTCCGCCGGGAGCACGACGTGGGCGCACTGCTCGCCGAAGACCAACATCGAGTTGCGCACGAACCGCTGTCCGTCGAAGTCGGCCGAGCGCAGGGTGTCACCGAAGAGCCACGCGCGTCGACCGTCCTGGAGCAGCACGTCCGCCCCCACGTCGGCCCCTCGGAAGCTGCCGGGACCGCGCACCTTCTCGGCCACCTCGTTGAGGGCGTCCACGGAGACCGGTGCGGGAACCGGGGTGCAGGGTCCGAGGGCGGCGGCGGACCTCGGCTCGGGGGTCGGCTCCGTGCTCGGCACGCACGCGGCGAGCACGAGCACGGCCAACAGCGATGCTCCGAGTCGCCTCTGCCGGTTCATGACGACATCGTGACGCACGTCGGCGTGCGCGTCATCGCGTCGGCACGTCGAGCCGAGCGGGAGTGTGTGCTCCCGGGCTAGCCTGGCGTGACCCAGACCACATGCTCGAGGAGCCCCGCCATGGCCGATCTGCCCGACGCCACGTTCCTGACCGACTTCCATCGGTACCGCGCCGAGCACGACCCCGATGGTCCGTGCTGGACCTATCTGGACCGCACCTGGACGTGGGCCGAGGCGTGGGAGGACTCCCGGCGTCTGGCCGGAGCCCTGCTCGACGCGGGCATCGGCCGTGGAGACCGGATCGCGACGCTGGACAAGAACAATCCCGCCATCCTCACCGCGACACAGGCGTCCTGTCTGGTCGGCTGCGCCAATGCGATCGTCAACTGGCGGCTGGCCGGTGACGAGCTGGACTACGTCATCAACGACTCCGGCGCCCGCGTGCTGCTGGTCGGCCACGAGCTGCTGCCACAGATCGACCTGATCCGCGACGAGCTCACGACGGTCGAGCGCATCATCGTCCTCGGCGGGGACGATGATGAGTTCCAGGCCCTGCTCGCCGGTGCCGAGCCCGTCGACACCCAGGCCGACGTCGATCCGCACGACGCGTGCCTCGTCATGTACAGCTCCGGCACCACCGGACGCCCCAAGGGCGTGGTGCTGACGCAGCACAACATGATCGAGCACACCCGAAACGCCAAGGGCGACGTCGAGTACGGCGACGGCGACGTCATGCTCATCGCGATGCCGATGTTCCACGTCGGGGGGTCGTCGTACGCACTGTTCGGACCGGCCACCGGCACGCACGGCCACATCATCCGCGAGGTGGACCCACAGCTGCTGGCCGCCGCCATGATGGCCGGGGTGACCCACGCGTTCCTCGTGCCGGCCGTCGTGGCCGGGCTCCTGCAGGCCGGGCCGGACGCTATGGCGCTGTTCAGCCGGCTCAAGGTGTTCTCCTACGGCGCCGCGCCGATGCCGCTGCCGGTCCTGCGGGGAGCGCTGGAGCACTGGCCCACCACCCGCTTCATGCAGGTCTACGGGATGACCGAGATGGCCGGTGTCGTCACGATCCTGGACGATGCCGCCCACCGGGACGAGACCCATCCGGAGCGGCTCGTCTCCGCCGGGCGGCCCATCCCCGGCGTCGAGGCACGAGTCGTCGACCCGGCCACGCTCAGCGACGTCGGACCGGGGGCCAGCGGGGAGCTCTGGTGGCGCACCGAGCAGGCCACGCCCGGCTACCTCGGACGCCCGGACGCCACCGCGGAGCTGCTGCACGACGGGTGGCTTCGTTCCGGCGACGTCGGGCGCATCGACGAGGACGGCTTCGTCTTCATCGAGGACCGGGTCAAGGACATGATCATCACCGGCGGCGAGAACGTGTACTCGCCCGAGGTGGAACGGGTGCTCGCCGAGCACTCGGCGATCCTCGAGATCGCCGTCATCGGGGTGCCGGACGACCGGTGGGGCGAGTCCGTCAAGGCCGTGGTCGCGTTCCACCCGGAGGCCTCCGCGACGCCGGAGGAGCTCATCGCGTACACGCGCGAGCGACTCGCCGGCTACAAGACCCCGAAGACGATCGACGTCGTCGAGGCACTGCCACGGAATCCGTCGGGCAAGATCCTCAAGCGTGACCTGCGCAAGCCCTACTGGGGGGACGCCCGCCAGGTGTGACCGCGAGGTGCGGACGAGCTCGTCCGGAACAGGACACGGCCCCGACCCTCCAGGGGTGTGGGTCGGGGCCGCGCCGTGAACAACAATACAGATCTCAACCAGTGTTGCCACCGTCGGGGAGCGATGTCGGGGCCGGTACCCGTGGACGTGCCACGATGGAGCGACCATGAGCGTCCTCGTCTCGGCCCACCGCGGCGGCGTCGGCCACGACCACGGCCGCCAGAACACCCTCGACGCCTTCCGTGAAGCCATCGATCTCGGCTGCGAGTACGTGGAGTTCGACGTGCGGATGACGCTCGACGGCCGGGCCGTGGTGTGCCACGACGCCCGCCTCTTCCACGACGACGGGCCCTGGATCGTCGCTCGGCGCAGCCACGCCGACGCCGTCGCGCTCGGCCTGGTCGACCTCGACGACCTCCTGACGGTGCTGGCCGGCCGGGTCGGCGCCCACGTGGACCTCAAGGTGCCGGTCGGCGAGGTCGAGGTGACGGCCCGCGTGGTGGAGGCTCTCGGCTCGTCGGACGTCGTGATCACGACGGCCGAGGACGAGTCGTTGCCGCGGCTCGTGGCGTGGGCCGAGGAGAACGCACCGGACCTTCGGGTGGGACTCTCCACGGCGGCGCGCGAGCTCGACGGCCGCCCGATCGCCCACGGGCTCGCCCTGCTGTGCTCGTGGTTCCCCCGCACCCGCATCCGCCGCAGCGGCGCGCGGGTCGTCGCCGCGCGCCACCAGGTGGCTCGTTGGTGGCTCCGCGGCTGGGCGCGGCGGCGCGGTCTCGCGCTCATCGTCTGGACGGTCGACGCCGAGGCGGACCTGGTGCGGTGGATGAACGACCCCGACACCTGGATGGTCATCACCAACGCACCCGCCACGGCGCTGGCCCTGCGACGCACCTAGGACGCGGCCGTCCGTTCCGCGCGGCCTCCGGACGACGCCGCCTCACCCCAGGGGCGACCCGTCATGCGGCGTCTCGTCGTCTCGGCGTGCCGGGCGCCAGAGCTGGACGCCGCCGATCGGCCTGAAGCCGGCCCCGAGGAAGCTGCGCAGGCTCGCCGAGTTGCCGGGAGCGACGGCGGCCAGGACCGGCTCCCCCGGTCCGGCCAGCTCCCGGGCCGCGATCGCCGCCTGCCGGCCGAGCCCCGCCCCGCGAGCGGACGGGCTGACCTCGATCGAGACCTCGCGCAGTCCTCCGAGGCCCGTCCCCGACGTCACCAGGACGTCGCCGGCCACGTAGCTGCGGACGTCGTCACGCAGGCTGGCTGCCAGCTCGGTGCGAGGGTGTGCGCCACTCGGCGCTTGTGCGAGGTCGAGCTCGGGGTCGGCGCTGCCTCCGACGCCCGCGAGCAGCACGTCGAGGCTGTCGATCCAGGCACCGGGACCGGCGAGCCGCAGCACCGTGCGCGCGTCGCTCGCTCCCCCCAGGCCCGCCGGATAGGTGGTGCCGACCTCGTCGAGCACCGCGGCGGCCCACGACTGCCGATCGGGGTCGACGCACACCACGGCGTGGCCCGTGAAGGCGAGCACCGCCTCGAGCCCCGGACGCCAGGTCGGCACCACGGTGGCCCGGCCGTCCGCGGCCGGGAAACGCCCCTCGACGGCTTCCCGGAGCAGGCCGGCGACCGGTGAGTCGGTCACGTCAACGGCAGCAGCGACGACAGGTTCGAGCGCTCACCGGAGGCCCGCACCTGGGCGTCGGTCCAGGCGAGTCGGCCGCGAGCCAGGGCGATCCAGGTCTCGGCGTCGGTCTCCACGACGGCGGGTGGCGTGCCGCGCGTGTGGCTGGCCCCCTCGATGCACTGGACCGCAGCGTACGGCGGGACCCTGACCTCGACGCTCTTGCCGGGCGCCCGCTGCGCCAGCTCGGCGAGGAAGTGCTTGACGAGCGGCTTCAGCACCTCGCGCGAGGTGTCACCGTCGTCGAGCCGATCGATCAGACCGTCGACGACCGCAGGGTTGAGTCGCGGCGAGGAGCGAGCCATCAGGCAGGGTCGACGGGGCTGCTGAGCGGGCGGCCGAGCGTCGGGCCGAGGACCGAGGGCAGCGTGGCTGACCAGGCGGCGCGCAGCTCCTCGACCTCCACCGAGAACGCTCCCGCGACCTCGACGGCCGTGCCGCCGGTACGACCGATCGACGCCACCTCGACACCGTGCCGCTCGGCCAGTGCCACCACCGCGTCGTGATGTTCCTCGGGCACGACGACGACGGCGCGGGCCGCGGACTCGCTGAACAGCGCCACGAAGGGGTCGGCGTCGAGCTCGACGTGGACGCCGACGCCGTGCCGCAACGCGCCCTCGGTGAGGGCGACGGCGAGTCCACCGTCGGAGAGGTCGTGGGCGGCGGACAGCAGTCCGTCGGCGCCGGCAGCACGGACGACGGTGGCGAGCGCCTGCTCGGCGGCGAGGTCCACCTGCGGCGGTCGGCCACCCAGGTGACCGTGCACGACATCGGCCCAGGAGGAGCCGGAGAGCTCTTCGCGGGTCTCGCCGAGGAGCAGCACGTGCTCGCCGGCGCGCTCGAAGCCCTGACGCACCCGCTTGCGGACGTCCTCGACGACGCCCAGCACACCGACGACCGGCGTCGGCAGGATGGGCGTCTCACCGGTCTGGTTGTAGAAGGACACGTTGCCGCCGGTGACCGGGATGCCGAGCTCCGCGCACGCGTCCTTCAAGCCGTGGGTGGCCTGCTCGAACTGCCACATGACGTCCGGGTTCTCCGGCGAGCCGAAGTTCAGGCAGTCGGTGACGGCCAGCGGCAGCGCCCCCGTGACCGCGACGTTGCGGAACGACTCCGCCAGCGCGAGCTGGGCCCCGGCGTAGGGGTCGAGCTTGGCGAAGCGGCCGTTGCAGTCGGTGGAGACCGCGACGCCGAGGTTGCTCTGCTCATCGACACGCACGACGCCGGCGTCCTCGGGCTGTGCCAGCACGGTGTTGCCCTGGACGTAGCGGTCGTACTGGTCGGTGACCCACGACGTGTCCGCGAGGTTCGGGGAGGAGACGAGCCGGATCAACGTCTCCCGCAGCTCCTCGCCCGTGGACGGCCGCGGAAGCTGCTCGGCCGTGTCGGCCTGCAGCGCGTCCTGCCAGTCCGGGCGGGCGTAGGGCCGCTGATAGGTGGGTCCGTCGTGTGCGACGGAGCGGGGCGGGACGTCGACGACGGTCTCGCCGTGCCAGTCGATGACCAGCCGGTCGCCGTCGGTGACCTCGCCGACCACGACGGCCTCGACGTCCCACTTGCGACAGATGTCCATGAACCCGGAGAGGTGCTCCGGCTCCACCACGGCCATCATCCGCTCCTGGCTCTCGCTCATGAGGATCTCCTCCGGCGAGAGCGTGGAGTCGCGCAGCGGCACGGTGTCGAGCTCGACGCGCATGCCGCCGTCGCCGGCGGAGGCGAGCTCGCTGGTGGCGCAGGAGAGACCGGCACCGCCGAGGTCCTGGATGCCGTTGACGACCCCGGCGCCGAACAGCTCGAGCGTGCACTCGATGAGCAGCTTCTCCATGAACGGGTCGCCCACCTGCACGCTGGGGCGCTTGGCGGGGCCGTCGGAGTCGAAGGTCTCCGACGCCAGCACGCTCACCCCGCCGATGCCGTCGCCGCCGGTGCGCGCGCCGTAGAGGACGACCTTGTTGCCGGCGCCGGACGCGAACGCGAGGTGCAGGTCCTCGTGGCGCAGGACGCCGACGCACAGCGCGTTGACGAGCGGATTGCCGACGTAGGTGTCGTCGAAGACGACCTCCCCGCCGATGTTGGGCAGGCCGAGGCAGTTGCCGTAACCACCGACGCCGGCGACGATGCCCGGCAGCACGCGCTTGGTGTCCTCGGCCTCGAGCGGGCCGAACCGCAGCGGGTCCATGACGGCGACGGGCCGCGCTCCCATGGCGAGGATGTCGCGGACGATGCCGCCGACGCCGGTGGCCGCGCCCTGGTACGGCTCGACGTACGACGGGTGGTTGTGGGACTCCACCTTGAACGTCACGGCGTAGCCCTGACCGATGTCGATGACGCCGGCGTTCTCACCGATCCCGGCGAGCGTCTTGCCGAGCGGCGTCTCCTGCGGCAGCTCACCGAACTTCTTCAGGTGCACCTTGGAGGACTTGTAGGAGCAGTGCTCGCTCCACATGACCGAGTACATCGCCAGCTCGGCCCCGGTGGGACGTCGGCCGAGGATCTCGACGATCTGGTCGTACTCCTCGCGGCGCAGACCCAGCTCGGCCCAGGGGAGCTCGCGGTCCGGCGTCGAGGCGGCGTGCTCGACGGTGTCGAGCGTGGAAGGTGGTCTCACGGTCGCATCCGTCACGCGTCCAGCGTAGTCGGTGGCGCGCACGGTCCGACCGCCAGCCGGACGGGTGCCGCCGGACCCGGCTCACTCGTCGTCGATGGACTCCCGCACGTCGATCACTCGCTCCTCGGCGCCGGCCGCGACGTCGTCCTTGATCTGCTGCGCCACGACCTCGCGGATCTCGTCCTCCATGCCCGCCACCTTCTGCAGGAGCTCCGCGCGCAGCCCCGCGGCCTGCAGGTCGACCTCGATGTCGCTCGGTCGAGGCGGGTCCACGACGACCTCGACCCGCAGGTCGTCGGTGGCGTAGGCCGAGCTGCCCCGCGGCACCACGAGGTCGGCCTCGAACCGCTGCTCGTCGACGCGGCGGTCCACGGCGATGTCGAGCCGGACGGGCAGCCGCACGCGGTACCGGATGAGGTCGCCGTCGAGGCGTTCTGCGGTCGGATCGCCCGCCTCGCCCCTGACCGTCACCCGGGCCACGCCGCCGGGCCCGACGCTCATCGGGCCGACCTCGATCGGTTCGGCGGCCATCTCGCGCACGGACTCCAGCACGCGTTCGCGGCTCACCGCGTACTCGAAGAACTCTCGGCCGAACTCCTCGTAGGTGCAGCGCGTCATGGCGGGACGCTACCGCGAGACGCGCGCGAGGACCCGCTGAGCGTGAGCGTCCTCAGCGCCAGGTGGCCCGCTCGTACTGTGGCGGGTACGGCGCCTCGGCAGCAGGGACGCCGAGCTCGTGGGCCGCCCGCAGGGGCCAGGCCGACTCCCGCAGCGCCGCACGGGCGAGCATGACGACGTCGGCCGAGCCGTCCGTGAGCACGTGCTCGGCCTGCTCGGGATCGGTCAGCAGGCCGACGGCACTGACCGGGATGTCGACGGCTTGACGGACCTCGCGGGCGAACGGCACCTGGTACCCGGGGCGGAGGTCGATCTGCTGCTCGGGCACGGCTCCCCCGGAGGAGACGTCGACCAGGTCGACGCCACGCTCGGCGACCAGCGAGGAGAGGCGCGCCGTCTGCTCGACGTCCCACCCGCCCTCGGCCCAGTCGGAGGCGGAGAACCGGACGAGCACGGGCTTGTCCTGCGGCCACGCGGCCCGCACGGCGTCGACGACCTCGAGCACCAGTCGGGTGCGGTTCTCGAACGAGCCGCCGTACTCGTCGTCGCGGTCGTTCACCAGGGGCGAGCAGAACTGGTGGAGCAGGTAACCGTGCGCAGCGTGCACCTCGACGGCGTCGAAGCCCGCCGCGTCGGCGCGTCGGGTGGCCTCGGCGAAGTGGCCAGGGATCTCGCGGACCTCCTCGGTGGTGAGCCGGCGCGGTGCGGCATAGCCCTCGAAGGGACGGTCGGTGGGAGCCACGGCCTGCCAGCCCCCGCCCTCGGGCGGGACGCTGCCCTCGGCGCCCGCAAACGGCGCGTACGTGGACGCCTTGCGACCGGCATGGGCGAGCTGCACGCCGATCGGCGCGCCCTCGCGGTGGACGAAGTCCACGATGCGGCGCCAGGCGACCACCTGCTCGTCGTTCCACAGGCCGGTGTCCTCCGGACTGATGCGACCCTCCGAGACGACGGCGGTGGCCTCGGTGAGGAGCAGGCCGAACCCGCCGGTGGCCCGCGCCCCGAGGTGCACGAGGTGCCAGTCGGTGGGGACACCGTCCTGGGCGAAGCAGGAGTACTGGCACATGGGGGCCAGCCAGACGCGGTTGCGCGCGGTGACGCCGCGCAGGGTCAGGGGCTCGAAGAGGGCACTCACGCTGGCTGTCCAACGTCGGCACCCACCGAGGTGTTCCCTCAGCGGGTCGGGGACTCCGAGGGTCGAGGGTCGGCGGGCTCGACGGCGGGGACCGGAGGACGGCGGCGGGCGCCGGGCAGGCGGGTGGCGAGGCTGCCGAGCGGCTCGACGGCGCCGCTGAGCACGGCGACGGCCTGGTTGAGGTTCGGGATGGCGTTGCCGAGCGTCTCCAGGCGGGGGACGATCGCGTCGAAGGTGTTGCCGAGCTCGACGAGCTGGTCGAGGGTGCCGCCGGGCGCGAGCAGGGTCTCCAGGAGGCCCTCGGCGTCGAGCAGCTGCTCGAGCAGACCGCCCGGCTTGAGGACGTTGTCGAGTGGGCCGTCCTGCTCCAGGACGCGGTCCAACGCACCTCCCGGCGCCAGGATCCGCTCGAGAGCGCCGTCCTCGGCGGTGAGCCGCTCGAGCGGCCCGTTGGGCGCGAGGAGCCGGTCCAGGGCGCCGCCCGGTGCGAGGAACCGGTACAGCGGACCGTCCTCCGCCAGGGCGCGGTCCAGCGGTCCGTCGGCCTCCAGCAGCCGCACGAAGGGCCCGTCCTCGGACGCCATGCGGTCCACGAGTCCGTCCCGCGCGAGCGCGCGACCGACGGGCCGATCCTCCGACGTGATGTCGGCGACGAGGTTGCCGAGCGCGATGACGCCGCGCTCGTCCGCCAGGAGCCGAGCGAGCTGCTCCAGCAGTCCGTCCTCGCCGATCAGCACGGCGATGCGCTGGGCGTACCCGCCGTCGCACAGCAGGGGTCCGTCAGGGGAAGCCAGCTGACCGCGGGCGAGGGTCGTGCGGGTGGCGGAGACGGTGACGCGCACGGGCAGGGTGACGAGGCCGACGAGATCCATGGGGTCAGAGTAGAACCGTGACATCGTGGATGTCACGATCCAGCGCGGGAAGTCCGCCCCGACCCTGGCCCTGGCACTGGCAGTGGCGCTGGCACTGGCACTGGCCCCTCGACCTCTGCGAGGTGGCCGGTCGATCCGAACCCGTCGACGGCGACCGACGCACGTGCGGACCGGGCGAGTCAGGCGAGGAGTCGCTCCATCGATCGTCCGCACGACGCCGCGAACCTCTCGCGGGCTTGTCGTCGACGGTGAGCCCGCCGAGACTGCTCGTCATGGACCAGGCCGAACCGATCGCTCCCCACTCGACCCAGCGGACGCCCGCATCCTCGCGGTGGCGGCACTCGGAGTGGGCCGCCTCCACCCGTCTGGCGGCCTCCGCAGCCGCCGCCGTCGTCGTCGGCCTCGTGGTGGCGACGGTCACCGACGTTCCGCTCGGCGTGCTGGCCGGGATCGCCACGCTGCCTGCGGTCTTCGACCTCAGTGCGATCGTGGCGCTCAGCCCCATGGACGGCGACACCACCAGGGCGAACTCCCGGCGAGAGGTGTTCCGGCCGGTGGTGGAGGAAGGCATCGTCGTCGTCATCGCGATCGGCAGCGTGGCGGGCATCGCCGTGCTGCAGATGCTGGGCGACACCGCGAGCCGCAACGCCGCGGCCGCCGTCGGCCTGCTCGGCGTCTTCACGACGTGGGCCATGCTGCACCTCATGTACTCGACGCGGTACGCCAACCTCTACTACGACGAAGGGCGTCACGGCAGCGGCATCGACTTCAACAACGACGACCCGCCCTCGTACCGCGACTTCCAGTACTTCAGCTTCACCCTCGGCATGACCTACGCGGTCTCGGACTGCAACATCTCCACCACGGCGATCCGCGGCGTCGCCCTGCGGCACGGGATCATCTCGTTCGTGTTCGGCACGGTGATCCTCGCCGCCACCATCAACCTCGTCGCCGGCATCGTCACCGGCTGAGCGACCCGTGCGTCGCGACAGCGGCCCCGCCGTCCGCGACGACGCCGGGACCGCCCAGTCCCGGGGGGAGCCGACGCGCCGGAGGCCGACGCACGAGTGGGTCGACGGACCCGTCGGGCCGGGTCGGCGCG
>JBQGDU010000246.1:0-1807 GCA_052039245.1 Aeromicrobium sp.
TGGTTTACCAGGTTCAGTGGGCATGCTGTCACTTCTCCGGGCAGATCTGCCTGGAGAAGTGCAGGTTCTCCCACTGAACCTGGTAAACCGACATCGGGCGGAGCGTCAGGTGGAGCGAGCGGACTCGCGGGCAGCGGCCACCTGGTCGGTGCACATGCGCCACCACATGAAGACCGCGAACAGTGCGAAGGCCCACCACTGCAGGGCGTAGGCGAGGTTGGTCAGGCCGACGGTCCACGGGACGTCGGGCTCGGGCTCCTGCGGCAGCGGGAGACCTGCCCCGGTGTCGGAGGCGGCCACGCCGTATCCCGCGTAGAGGGGGCGTCCGATGTCGTTGAGCAGCGCAGGGACGCGGATCGTGTCGACCACCCGCTCGTCGTTCATGGGCGAGCCCTCACCAGCACCGGGCCGCAGCACGACCTCCAGCGTCCGGGAACCGTCCGGCACCGCGGGGAGATCCCTCACCTCCTCGCTGAAGGCCCGGACGACGAGCAGCGCGGCATCTCCTCCCTCCACGACGAAGGGGGCGAGAAGCCAGAGGCCGGACCTCCCCTGCTGTCGCTGACCGGCGACCCACAGCTGCTCCTGCGCCGGAGCGAAGCTGCCCGTGACCTCGACGCGCCGGTAGTCCTCGTCGGCGGTGAAGACGTCCGACGGGCCGATGACCTCCTCCAGCGGGACCGGTGCCATCGCGAGCCGGTCGGCGCGCTCCGCCGAGCGCTGGCGTTCGTAGGACCCGTACTGCCACACCCCACCGATGACGCAGACGGACACCGCCACGACGAGCAGCACGTGCAGGCCGATCAGCCCGGGCCGGAACCACAGCGCGAGCGTGGACCGCGGACGGGGCGACGTCGCGACCGGGTCGGAGGGCTCGTCCGGGGGAGGGTCGACTGACACGGGATCAGCCGCGCCGGGGCGTCACGAGTCCAGGAACGGCTGGACGTCCGGGTAGAGCGGGAACCGCTCGGCGAGCGTCGTGACGCGCTTGCGCAGACCGGCGACGTCGATGTCGCCCGGCTTGAGCGTCTCGGCGATGACGTCGGCCACCTCGCGGAACTCCTCCGCACCGAACCCCCGCGTGGCGAGGGCGGGCGTGCCGATGCGCAGGCCCGAGGTGACCATCGGCGGTCGGGGGTCGTTGGGGACCGCGTTGCGGTTGACCGTGATGCCGACCTCGTGCAGCCGGTCCTCGCCCTGCTGCCCGTCGAGCTCGGAGTCGCGCAGGTCCACGAGCACGAGGTGGACGTCCGTCCCTCCGCTCAGGACCTGCACACCGGCCGCCTTGGCGTCGTCGGCGAGGAGCCGCTCGGCCAGGATCTGCGCGCCTTCGATGGTGCGACGCTGACGGTCGGCGAAGTCGTCCTCGAGCGCCATCTTGAAGGCCACCGCCTTGGCGGCGATGACGTGCTCGAGCGGCCCGCCCTGCTGGCCGGGGAAGACCGCCGACTGCAGCTTCTTGACCAGCTCGGGGTCGTTGCTGAGGATGGCGCCGCCGCGCGGTCCGCCGAGCGTCTTGTGCGTCGTGGTGGACACGACGTGGGCGTGGGGGAGCGGCGACGGGTGCAGGCCGGCGGCCACGAGACCGGCGAAGTGCGCCATGTCGACCCACAGGTACGCGCCGACCTCGTCGGCGATCTCGCGGAACGCGGCGAAGTCCAGCTGGCGCGGGTAGGCCGACCAGCCGGCGATGATGACCTTGGGCGAGTGCTCACGGGCGAGCGTGCGCACCTCCTCCATGTCGACCAGACCGGAGTCGTCGACGTGGTAGGGCACGACGTCGAACAGGCGCCCGGAGAAGTTGATC
>JBQGDU010000247.1:0-1629 GCA_052039245.1 Aeromicrobium sp.
GCTCGGTCCCTGCAGGCCGATCCGGTCTATCTGGACCGCGCCCTGGCTGCGGGGATGCTCGTCGTCCAGTCCGCCGATTGGGGATTCGTCCGCGAATTCCACGCGCTTGCCCCGGACATTCCGGTCGGCGTGCTCGGGCGACCCTGCCCCGACGAACTCGATGACTTCGCCGAGTGGGTCGACCAGGTCAATCCGGAGTACACCGCCGCCGACGGCGACTACCTCGGCTTCGTCCACCGACTCGGCATGTCGAGTCTCGTGTGGACCGTCGACGCCGAAACGGACATGGAGAAGGCCATCGACGCCGGAGCCGACGGCATCATCACGAACGTCCCCGACCGCCTGGTCCAGGTCGTCGAAGACCTCTGATCGCCGAGGCTCCAACTACTCCTTCGGGGCCCGCGGCGCCTGTCTCAAGGACGTCTCCCAAGCTCCCGCGTCGGTCACGGGGAAACGGCGGCCGGTGACCGCCTCGGCGACGATCCGGATGAAGTGATTCTTCGTCCCCGACTGCAGCGGAAAGACCTCGAGGTCGACGGTGTCCCGCAGCTCTTCGGGCCGGGTGATCTCCTTGGCCTCCCCGCGGAGGACGACGCTCCACGCCGTGGCACTCGCGGTCCCGGCAGTCGCCTCGGCGTCGATGCCGTCGATCTCGAAGGCCACCTTCGGGTTCGCAGAGATCGAGTCGACCTTCGTCCCGTCCCCGGTGCGCAGGACGACCGAGGAGTGTTCGACGGCGTAATTCACGGGAAAGATATCGGGCGCACCCTCTGCGACGACGGCCAGGCGGCCGATCGTCGTGCGGCGCAGGTGCTCCCAGCAGTCGTTCGGAGCCATGCTCATGGTGGACTCGGCGTTCATTCCTCTGCCTCCCGTCAGGGGCGGTCGACGATCGCTCGGGCGGAGCATCTTCGCCGCCGATTTCTACACAGTGTAGAACAAAGCCGACCGGGCGGGTAGGGCTGGTCGGGATGCGGTCATCGCGGTCCCGAAAGGAGGCATTCGGTCACTCACACCACGCGGATCTTCGGGCCGTTGTAAGAGATGAGGAGCGCGACCGCGGCGATGACGAAGCCGAAGACGGCGAAGATCCACAGGGTGAAGCCCGCGATGCCGACAGCTTCAAGGGAGAAGATCTGCGCAATCGAGACGATGCACAGATACATTCCGCAGGCGAGGACTAAGAATCCGAAGACCCGCGGGGAGGCGACGCGGGTGCGCCGAAACACGGCCGAGGGGATGTGCTCGAGCAGGAAGAGAGCCGCCGTTGCTCCCACGAGACCGAAGACCGCCAGCGGCCAATCGATCGTCAGCCACACCTCGCTCGAGAACCCGTCGGGGACCACCGCGATGAGGACGAAGCCGATGGCGACGATCAGCGCGGACGCGAACAGCATGACGGCAGCCTTGTTGCCCGCCGCGCGATTCGGCTCGGATCGTCCTGCCGACCGGATCCGCATGATCGTGATCAGCGAACCCGCGAGGATGAGGGGGAAGGTGAGTGTGACGAGGTAGTGGAGGAGCATGATCCACTCGACGCCGGTGGCCTCATCCTGTGGGGCGAGTCGGATGATCACCTCGGCGAGTCCCGTGATGCCGAACCCGGCGACACTGACGACGGTGACGCTG
>JBQGDU010000248.1:0-3577 GCA_052039245.1 Aeromicrobium sp.
GTCGGGGCGACCGTGACGATGACGCTCATGGAAAGTTCCCTCCGGTTCGTCGAATCAGCTGTTCCTCAAAAGAAGCTGACGGCGTTCGCCTCAGCTGAGCCGCTCGAGCACCATCGCCATGCCCATCCCGCCACCGACGCACATCGACTCGACACCGAACTGCTTGTCGTGGTGCTGCAGCGAGTTGATCAGCGTGCTGGTGATGCGCGCACCCGTCATGCCGAAGGGGTGACCCACGGCGATGGCGCCACCGTTGACGTTGAGCTTGTCCATGGGGATGCCGAGGACCTTGGCCGAGCCCCACGACTGCACGGCGAAGGCCTCGTTGATCTCGTAGAGGTCGATGTCGTCGATGCCCATGCCGGCGTTCTTCAGCGCGGCCGGGATCGCCTCGACCGGGCCGAGACCCATGATCTCCGGCGACAGGCCCGTGACGGCAGTCGACACGATGCGGGCCAGCGGGGTCAGGCCCAGCTCCTTGGCCTTGGTGTCGCTCATGATGACGACCGCAGCCGCACCGTCGTTGAGCGGGCACGCGTTGCCGGCCGTGACGGTGCCGTCGGGGCGGAAGACCGGCTTGAGCTGGCTGACCGCCTCGAGGGTGACCCCGGCGCGCGGTCCGGCGTCCGCCGCGACGACGGTGCCGTCGGGCAGGGTGACGGGCGTGATGTCCTTGGCCCAGAAGCCGGACTCGATGCCGGCCTCGGTGAGGTTCTGCGACCGGACGGCGAACTCGTCCTGCTCCTGCCGGCTCATGCCGAGGTGCTGAGCGACGTTCTCGGCCGTCTGCCCCATCGCGATGTACAGGTCCGGGAGGTCACCGGCCTCACGTGGGTCGGTCCAGGTGGCGGCTCCGCCCTCGGCCCGCGCGGCGGTCCTGGCGATGGCGTCGGAGAACTGCGGGTTCTCCGAGCCCGGGACGTCCGCGAATCCGTTGCCGAACCGGCTCACGGTCTCCACGCCCGCGGAGATGTAGGCATCACCCTCACCGGCCTTGATCGCGTGGAAGGCCATCCGCGTCGTCTGCAGGGAGGAGGAGCAGTACCGGTTGACGGTCACGCCCGGCAGGTGGTCCATGCCGGAGAGCACCGCCACCGCTCGGGCGAGGTTGTGACCGGACTCCCCCGCCGGCTGGCCCACGCCGAGGTGGAGGTCGGTGAGGTCGCGGGGGTCGAGCCCGGGGGTCTTCGCGAGGGCCGCGGCGACCATCTGGACCGCGAGGTCGTCAGGACGCATGTCCTTCAGCGACCCCTTGCCGGCGCGGCCGATGGGCGAACGGGCCGTGGAGACGATGACTGCTTCAGGCATGGAGGGAACCTTCCGTTGAGGTGGCGGGGCGTCGTGCGGGGACGGGAGTCAGAAGCCGAGGTCGCGGCCGATGAGCTCCTTCATGATCTCGTTGGAGCCGGCCCAGATCCGGCTCACGCGGGCGTCCCGCCAGGCACGCGCGACGCGGTACTCGTTCATGAAGCCGTAGCCGCCGTGGATCTGGACGCAGTGGTCGAGGACCTTGTTCTGGACGTCGGAGCTCCACCACTTGACCTTCGCGGCGTCGACGGCGGTCAGCCTGCCCTCCGCGTGCGCCACGACGGCATGGTCGACGTAGGCCTCGGCGGCCTCGATGGAGGTGACCAGCTCGGCGATCAGGAACTTGTTCCACTGGAAGCTGCCGATGGACTGGCCGAACGCCTGGCGGTCCTTGGCGTACTGGATGGTCTCGAGCAGGATCTGCTTGGCGTGCGCGACGTTGGAGATCGCACAGCTGAGACGCTCCTGCGGGAGCTTCTGCATCATGTGGATGAAGCCCATGTCGAACTCGCCGATGATCCGGTCCTCGCCGACGCGCACGTTCTCGAAGAACAGCTCCGCGGTGTCGGACTCTGTCTGGCCGACCTTGTCGAGCTTGCGTCCGCGGCTGAACCCTTCGTCGTCGGCCTCGATGCCGAACAGCGTGATCCCCTTGGCGCCCTTCTCCGGTGTGGTGCGGACGGCGGTGACCACGAGATCGGCGCTGTAGCCGTTGGTGATGAAGGTCTTGGACCCGTTGATGACGAACTCGTCGCCGTCGCGGACCGCGGTGGTCTTGAGCGCAGCGAGGTCGGAGCCGCCGCCGGGCTCGGTCATGCCGATCGCGAGCAGGCACTCACCGGTGGCGACCTTGGGCAGCCACCGCTCCTTCTGCTCCTGGGTGCCGAGCTCGACGATGTACGGGGCGGTGATGTCGGAGTGGATCCCGACGCACGACGCGAGGGCCGCACTCACCTTGCTCAGCTCCTCGGCGAGCACAGAGTTGAAGCGGAAGTCCCCCGCCTGCGCTCCGCCGAACTCCTCGGGGATCTCCAGGCCGAGCAGGCCGAGCTCGCCGGCGGCGAGCCAGAAGTCACGCGGGAGAGCCTTGTCCTCGATGTACTGCTCGATGTGCGGCGCGACCTTCTTCTCCAGGAATGCCTCGCAAGTGTCCCGGAAGGACTGGTGGTCGTCGTCGTACAGGGTGCGTTGCATGGGATCCTCCGCGTGAACATCAAGACTAAGCGCTTGCTTAGCGTGCCCCGGGTGCGCCATGCTGTCAACCAGAAGGAAGGGATGAGATGACTGTCACCGCACGGGAGCGACTCCTCGAGGCCGCCGTCGAGGCGTTCGCGGAGAAGGGCTTCACTGCCACGACGACGCGCGACATCGCTTCTCGTGCCGGGATGAGTCCTGCGGCGGTCTACGTGCACCACGACTCCAAGGAGAGCCTGCTCTTCACGGTGAGCCTCCAGGGACACCGTGCTGCGCTCCGGGTCATCGAGGAAGCCGCGGACGCCGAGTCCGAGCCGGCTGTCCGGCTCGCCCGCATGGTGCACGACTTCAGCGCGTGGCACGCGAGCAGCAGCCGGGTGGGCCGCATCGTGCAGTACGAGTTCGACGCCCTGACGCCGGAGCACCGCTCGCAGATCGCCGAGCTGCGTCGTGCCATCGAGGCCCGCATGCAGGATGCCCTGCGCGATGGCGTCGAGGCGGGCGTGCTGGAGGTGGGCGACGTCTCGGGCACCGCACGGGCCCTGCTCTCGCTGAGCATCGATCTGCTGCGCTGGTTCTCCCCCGCGGGGGCCCAGACCCCGGAAGACATCGCCGCCCTGCACGCGGACCTGGCCCTGAGGATGACCCGCCCGCACCACTGAGACGACGAACGGCGCCTCCCGTGCGGGAGGCGCCGTTCGCGTGTCTGCCGGCTGCGGCTCAGGCCTGCAGGACGGCCTCGGCGACGATCGCGATCGCGATCTTGTCGCCGATCATCACCTTGTCGCCCTGGACCGGGATGTTGAAGTCGATGCCGAACTCCTTGCGGCTGATCTCACCCTTGGCCTCGATGCCCACGCGGGTGCCGCCCCACGGGTCGCCGCCCTCGCCGAGGAACTCGACGGCCAGCTCGAACGGCTTGGTGACGTCCTTGATGGACAGGTCGCCGGTGACCACGAACTCGTCGTCGCTCTTGCGGGAGACGCCGGTCGAGCGGAAGGTCATCGACGGGTAGGTGTCGACCTCGAAGAAGTCGCTCGAGCGCAGGTGGGCGTCGCGGTCGGCGGTTCCGGTG
>JBQGDU010000249.1:0-8512 GCA_052039245.1 Aeromicrobium sp.
CGGCCCTCGCGCCGCTGGCCGGTCACGCGCACGTGGTCGGCCTCACCGGGTCGCCGGGCGTCGGCAAGTCCACCACGACGGCGGCCCTCGTCCACGCCCTGCGCCGTCGGGGCCAGCGCGTCGGCGTGCTCGCTGTGGACCCGACCTCGCCGTTCTCCGGTGGCGCGTTGCTCGGTGACCGCATCCGGATGGCCGACCACGCCACCGACGACGGCGTCTTCATCCGCTCCATGGCGAGCCGTGGCCATCTCGGCGGGCTCTCCTGGGCCACGCCACAGGCCCTGCGCGTGCTCGATGCTGCCGGCTGCGACGTCATCCTGCTGGAGACCGTCGGCGTCGGCCAGTCCGAGGTGGAGGTGGCGCACCTCGCCGACACCACCCTCGTGCTCCTGGCTCCGGGGATGGGGGACGGGATCCAGGCCGCGAAGGCGGGGATCCTGGAGATCGGCGACGTCTTCGTCATCAACAAGTCCGACCGCGACGGCGCCACCTCCACTCGGCGTGAGCTTCGGTCGGTGCTCGGGATGGCCGAGCGACCCGACGGTGCCTGGAAGCCGCCGATCGTCATGACGGTCGCCTCCCGGGAGGAGGGGCTCGACGAGCTCGTCGAGGAGATCGACCGGCACCGCGAGCACACCGCCGGCCCCGAGCTGCGGCGTCGCCGGGAGGAGCGGCTCCGCCGCGAGATCCGCGCGATCGCCCTGGAGACGGTGCGGCGACGGGTGGGGGACCTCTCCGGGCACGCGGGGCTGGAACGGCTCGCCCGCGAGGTGCTGGACGGGACGACGGACCCGTTCGCGGCGGCCGACACCGTCCTCGACGAGCTGTGAGATCGCCCTGACCGGAGTGTGGGGGCCCCGGGGACGGGTGGTCGAGGGCGTGAGGACTCGCCGCCGACCCGCGCGGCGCGCCTCGACCGACGACGCGGGCCGGTGCGGTAGACAAGACGGGTGCTGAAGAAGGTCCTGGTGCTGCTCGTCGCCGCGTTCGTGGTCTACTACCTGCTGACCGCGCCTGCGGGAGCCGCCGACGCCGTCAACGGCGCCTTCTCGGCCGTGATCGACGCCTTCGGCCAGGTCTTCATCTTCTTCGAACGACTCACCGGCTAGGCGCCAGGTGCTCGGCCCGATCATCCGGATGCTGCCGGAGCAGGACATCGAAGGCCATCTGCTCGAGGACGAGGGAGAGCAGGTCATCGACCTGGTGCGCAAGCACTGGGTGGTCTACGTCCGACCGACACTCGAGCTCGTCGGGGTCCTCGGGCTCTGGCTCGTCGCACTGTTCGGTCCGATCCAGCTCGGCTGGTTCTTCCTCCTGGCGGGGGTGGCGCTCGGACTGCACGCCCTCTACCTGACGCTGCGTGAGCATCGCGACGTCTTCGTCATCACCACGATGCGGGTCTTCCGGGCCTCGGGCGTCTTCACGGTCCGCATCGCCACCATGCCGATCACCCGCATCCTCGACATCACGGTCGAGAAGCCCTTCGTGGGACGTCTGGTCGGGTACGGACACTTCGTGTTCGAGTCCGCCGCGCAGTCACAGGGACTGCGGGAGATCCGCTACATCGGCGAGCCCGACGAGCGTGACCTCACCATCCAGCGGGTCGTCCAGCGCTCCGGTCTGCGAGGCCCCCGCTCGGGTCTGGACCGCCACCTCATGGAGGGCCGCTGAGCGTTCTTCGCACGCTCTCTAGGATGGCGCCATGAACTTCTCGCGTCCGGGTGCCATCGACCTGTCCGCCCTCGCGCAGTCCGCGCAGCAGCCGCCCGCGGGTGCCGCGGCAGGCGGAGGCGGCTCGTGGGTCGTGGACGTCACCGAGCAGACCTTCCAGGCCCAGGCCCTCGAGGCCTCCATGCAGCACCTCGTCGTGCTGAGCCTGTGGTCTCCGCGGGCGCAGCAGAGCGCGGACTTCAACGCCCTGCTCGCGCGCGTGGTCGAGTCCTACGCCGGACAGATCCTGCTCGCGCAGGTCGACGTCGACGCCAACGCCCAGATCGCCCAGGCCCTGCAGGCCCAGGGCGTCCCGCTGGTGGTCGGCCTGGTCAAGGGCCAGCCCGTGCCGCTGTTCCAGGGAACCGCCGACGAGCCCGAGGTGCGTCAGTACTTCGACCAGCTCGTCGCGCTCGCCGCCCAGAACGGACTCACGGGTCGCGCGGCGCCCGTGACGGGTGCGCCCGAGGAGGCGGAGGAGGACACCGAGGAACCCGACGATCCGCGCTTCGCCGCGGCGGACGAGGCGTTCGCCTCAGGCGACCACGAGACGGCCGTCGCTGAGTACGAGAAGCTGCTCGCCCAGCACCCAGGGGACACCGAGGTCGCCGAGCGGCTCGCGGGCGTCAAGCTCATGGCTCGCACCACGGGTGCCGACCTGCAGCAGGCGCGGCAGGCTGCTGCCGATCGTCCCGATGATCTCGACGCCCAGCTGCTCGTCGCCGACCTCGACGTGAGCGGAGGACACGTGGAGGACGCGTTCGCCCGACTCGTCGATGCCGTCCGGCGCACCGCGGGCGACGACCGTGACCGGGTGCGCGAGCGTCTGTTGGAGCTGTTCACCGTCGTCGGGTCCGCCGACCCTCGGGTGGCCGACGCCCGGCGTGCGCTCGCCTCCGCACTGTTCTGATCCCGCTGTTCTGATCGCGCTGCGTCCCTGATCCCGCTGCGTCGAGGACCCCGCGACGCAGGTTCCTCCCGGGGGCGATCCTCGGGCGCCACGCCCGGTATGACCGCGGCACGGCGGATCGCCGGATAGGGTCGAGCGCGGCACCCGGCGCTCGTCGGGTGGGAGCTGGAGGTTCGACGGTGCGCAGGGCGGGCTGGGTCCTCACGATCCTCGGTGCCCTCCTCGTCGTGCTGGGCGCCGTCGTCGCCGTCATCCTCGGTCCCGACAGCCGCTTCACCACGGGACCCCATCCGGTCGACACGTCGGGCACCGTCGTGGTCACCCAGCCGGGAGTGATCTCCTGGCGCGGCGTCCAGGTGGACGTCCTCGTGGAGGTCCCGGTGAACAAACCGGTCTTCGTGGGGCTCGGCAACAGCGTCGACGTGCAGGACTACGTCCAGCGAACCGAGCGGGTCGAGGTGACCCGTTTCTCCACGCCCTGGGAGCCGGAGACGAGGACCGTCGAGGGTCAGGAGGGGCTGCCCGGTGCCGCCACCGCCCTCGACTGGTGGATCACCGACTCCGCCGGACTCGGCGGCGCCTCCATCAGCACCACCTTGCCGGACGAGACCGTCTCCCTCGCCATCGTGGCGGTCGGGGCCACCAACCTCTCAGGTCTGGAGGTGACGCTGGCCTACGGTGTCAAGGGTGGCTTCGCCGGGGCGCTCGCCACCGTCGTGCTGGGTGTCGGCCTGGTGCTGGCCGGTCATGCGCTGCGTCGTGGTCAGGGGCTTTTCGTCGAGGGCCCGCAGGAGGACGTCGAGGTCGTGGAGGAGATCGTCTACGTCTACGTGGACGAGGACGGCGTCGAGCACGAGATCACCGCCGAGGAGGCCGCCGCTCTGCAGGAGCAGGAGCCCGTCCAGGACGACGCGGCGTCGCCGGCGGCGATCGGTCCCGACCCGGCGGCCGACCAGGTCGACCCCGGGCCCGACGCCGACGCCGTCGCCACGGAGACCTCCGCCTCGCCCGAGCGGCCGGAGACCTCCGGGAGCTCGGACCACCCGGTCAGGGAGCAGCAGCGGCTTCCTCCTCGGCCCGGTGTCGTGACCGCCGCGGACATCCTGCGGGAGGCGACCGAGGAGTCCCGGGCAGTCGACGCCACTCCTGAGGACACCGCCCCTGAAGACACCGCCCCTGAGGATGGCCGGCTCGGCGACCGCGAGGACGTCGTCTACGTCTTCGTCGACGAGGACGGCGTCGAGCACGAGGTCTCCGCGGACGAGCTCGACGACTACGAGGTCGTCGACGACGAGGAGGAGTCATGAAGCGCCCGATCGCGACCCCCGTCGCTCTGGCCACCCTCCTGCTGGCACTTCTCGCCACCGGGTGCGCCGTCCCGCAGGAGCGCGACGAGCTCGAGGTCGGCAAGGTCGCCGCCACGGCCGAGGAGGTCGAGGCGGTCTTCGAGCGGTACCGATCCGTCCGTGCCACGGCCGCCCGGCTGCTGGACGCCAAACCGTTGTCCACCGTCGAGTCGGGGGCGGTGCTCGACATCGACACCGGCTCCTTCGACGTCGCGCAGAGACTGAGCGAGGACCGCGGGGAGGACGACGACGCCCCGATCGACGTCGAACGGGTCGCGGCGCCGAGGTTCGGCACCTACCCGCTGTGGTTCATGGCGGTGGTCCGCGACGAGGACCGTGACGTCAACCGGGTCCAGGTCTTCGAGCGCGAGGGCGCCGCCTCGCCGTGGCTGCTGATGGCCTCCCCCGAGACGGTCCTTGACGCGGAGCTGCCCGAGCTCCGGGAGCGCGGGGGTGCCGTGCTGCGCGTGGGGGCGGACGAGGGCGCGGGCATGGCGTTGTCCGCGCAGGCTGCCGCCGAGGCCTACGCCACCGTCCTGCAGGATCCGGAGTCCGAGGAGACGGAGATCTTCGAGAGCGACGGCTTCGTCGACCAGATGCGCTCCTCGGTCGCGCAGAACAGCGGGCTCGAGGGGGTGGCGTACCGCCAGGAGTGGTCGGCCGAGCCAGTGCGCCACGTGCTGCGGACCGCGGACGGGGGAGCGCTCGCCTTCGTCGACCTCAACCGGTCCGACGTCTACGAGGTCGAGGCCGGCGTCACGGTCACCTGGCCGGAGTCGTCACCGCAGCAGGCCTTCATCCCCCAAGGCATCTCCACCTCGGGGACGCTGCTGTACAAGCACCAGGTGCTCATGATGATCCCGCCGGGCGACGCGAAGGCCCGCGTCGTGGGTCAGTTCGGCGGGGTCGTCGACGCCGAGGGCTTCTGAGCGACGCCGGTCCGCGCCGTCCTTCGGGGCCTACTCCGGCTGGAGCGGGGCCTCGCGGTAGGCGGGGAGGTCCCCGGCGGCGACGGCGGCGAGCAGCTCGACCGCCGCCCCGGTGGCGTTCTCGGCGATCCGGCCGGCGTCGCACCACTCCACGGCGACGATCTCCGTCGGCTGGAGGGTGAGCCCCTCGACGAACGAGGCCTCGACGACACCGAGGTCGAAGAGGAAAATGCACGCGTCGTCCCAGCCCCGCCAGGCGGGCAGCCAGTTGACCGTGAGGAGACCACGCACCTGCACGACCACTCCGAGCTCCTCCTCGAGCTCGCGGACGAGGCCGGCTGCGGGCGACTCGCCGGCCTCCACGACGCCACCCGGCAGGTCCCACTCGGTCTTGTAGGTGAGGCGGCACAGCAGGACTCGACCGTCGGGGTCGCGCAACAGGCCCTGGGCGATGACGCGCTTGGTGGGCAGTCCGGCGTTGAGCAGGGCGATGAAGCCCTCGCGGCTCGTCGCGGGGGGATCGTCGTGCAGCCGAGCGACGAGCACCCGGTCGGGGTCGTCACCCGTGCCGCGCACGATGCCCTCCCGACGCATCCCGCCGATCGACGCAGCGCGCACGTCCTCGGCACGATCCACCGGCACCCGGGCCTCGACCCGTCGAAGGCCGAGCTCGCCGAACGCGTGGTCCAGCACCAGCCGCAGTGACCGGACGGCCAGCCCCAGCGCACCGTCACCGGTCCCGGTGTTCCAACGCAGGGAGGCGACGCCGCGCGTCTCGGCTCGCAGAGCAACCGTCCCGAGACGTCGTCCCGCCATCGTCACGGACCACCCGGTGAACTCCTGTGACCCGGAGGTCGGCTCGAGCACGAGGTCGTCGTCGGTGAGGATCGGCACCCGGTCACGGTACTGGCGACGGCATCCCGCGGCCACCGAGGGCCTTGGCCCCGGCCGGGACACTGGGGACGTGTCCCGCCGAACGTCGTCTCGACGCGTCCTGCTCTCCCTGGCCGGGCTCGGCCTCGTCGCGTCCGCCTGCGGAGGAGACGAGCCGGAACCGCGTCCGTTGCCCGACGTCGACCCGCCCGCGGCCGCCGGTCCTCCTGACCTCGACGACGGAGTCGTGAGCGACCAGTGGCTCGACGAGGTCTCGGCTGCCACCGACAACCCCCGGCGAGCCCTCCAGGGATACGCCGCGGCGGCCGCCCGACTCGCCGAGGAGGACCCGGGCTGCTCCATCGCCTGGAACACGCTCTCGGGGATCGGTCGGGTCGAGTCCGTGCACGGGGCGATCAACGGTTCGACGATCGACGAGGGTGGAGTCGCCCGCCCCGACATCATCGGCATACCGCTCGACGGCAGCGACGGGGTGCGGGCCATCGAGGACACCGACGGCGGCCGGCTCGACGGCGACACCGAGTGGGACCGCGCCGTGGGACCGATGCAGTTCATCCCCACCACCTGGGAGCGCTGGGGCGCTGACGGCAACGGTGACGGTGGACGCAACCCGCAGAACATCGACGACGCGGCGCTCGCGGCGGGTCGGTACCTGTGTCACGCGGGAGGCGAGCTCGACACGCGCCGGGGTTGGTTGGAGGCGGTGCTGACCTACAACAACAGCGCGGCCTACGCCGAGGAGGTGGCCTCGTACGCCGATCGGCACGCGAGGCTGAGCGACGGCGGGTAGCCCTGTCGTCAGCACACCGACGCCCGAGCCCCGAGATCGCCCTGCGGTGGAGCGGTCATCGAGCCGGCTGTCGGCCGGCAGGATCGATCGTCGGGCCGCGGGATCTCGCGGAGCGCTTCCCCGCCGCGGGGAGATCGTGCGGCCCGGGGGGTTGACCTCAAGTCTTGTTGAGGTTCTTGGATGGACGAAACGCCTCCACGAAAGGACCCGCCATGACCCCCACGCACCGACCGACCTCGCGACGACCCCGAGCCCTCGTGACCGGCGGCACGGCCGGACTCGGTCTCGCTCTGGCCTGTGCCCTGCACGATGACGGCTGGGACGTCGTGCTCGACGGACGCGACGCCGTCCGGCTCGAGGGTGCCCTCGCACAGATCGGGCCGCACGCCCGAGGGCTTCGCGGCGACGTCACCGACGCCGACCACCGAGCAGTGCTCGCCGACCTGGCCGGCGAGCTCGACCTGCTCGTCAACAACGCGAGCACGCTCGGTGCCCCGCTCCGATCCGTCGTCGAGCTCGATCCGGACGTCCTGCATCGACTCTGGGAGGCCAACGTGGTCGCCCCGATCGATCTCGTCGGCCTGGTGCGGCCGCGGCTGCGTCCGGGCGCCGCCGTCCTCAACATCACCTCCGACGCAGCGGTGGAGCACTACGAGACCTGGGGCGGCTACGCGGCCACCAAGGTCGCGCTCGAGCACCTGACGTTGACCCTGGCAGCCGAGGATCCCGACGTCCGCTACTGGGCCGTGGACCCCGGTGACCTGCGCACCGCGATGCACCAGGCGGCCTTCCCGGGAGAGGACATCTCCGACCGTCCGCTGCCGGCCACCGTCGCTCCAGCGTTCCTGGACCTGCTGCGGCTGCGTCCGGCCAGTGGCCGGTACCGCGCGTCGGACCTCCTGGCGACGTCCGGCCGGAGCCCCCTGGAGGAGGTGCGCAGCGCATGAGCACCCTCATCCAGCTCACGCCGTCGACCCGGTTCGAGCCGCCAGGTGACTCCACGGCCCCCGCGCCGGCAGAGGCGCGCGGGATCCCTCGGGACGAGGTACGACTGCTCGTCGCCGACGGGTCCGGGATCACCCATGCCCACTTCCGTGACCTCGCCGATCACCTCGAGCCCGGGGACCTCGTCGTCGTCAACGCATCCCAGACCGTGGCGGGAGAGGTCGACGCCGTCGTCACCGACGCGACGGGGAGCAGGCCCGTCGTGCTGCACGTGGCGATGGACCTGCGCGACGGCACCTGGGCCGTCGAGCTCCGCACGTCGCCCGATGCGGGTCGGGCGGTGCTCGACGCGGTTCCCGGGGCCGGCCTGCACCTCACCGATGAACCGCTGACGACCATGCGCCTGCTCGAGCCCTACCCGCGGGACGGGTCGTCGCCCACCGGCTCCGGCAACCGCCTGTGGCGCGCGACGGTGGACGGCCCGGAGCCGTTGCGTGCGGTCCTCGACCGGATCGGTCGTCCGATCGCGTACGGCTACCTCGACCGTCGCTACGCCCTGGAGGACTACCGCACGATCTTCGGCACGACGCCGGGAAGTGCGGAGATGCCGAGCGCGGCCCGTCCGTTCACACCGGCGTTGGTGACCAGACTGGTCGCCCAGGGCATCGGCGTGGCCCCGGTGGTGCTCCACACCGGCGTCTCCTCCCAGGAGGCCGGGGAAGCACCTCAACCGGAGTGGTTCGAGGTGGGTGCCGTCACGGCCGCCCTCGTCAACCACACCCGGGCAGGCGGGGGCCGTGTGGTGGCGGTGGGCACCACGGTCACGCGCGCGCTGGAGTCCGCCGTCGACGAGGCCGGGGTGGTGGTCGAACGGAGCGGGTGGACCGAGCGGGTCGTGACGCGGGAGGACCCGCCTCGGGTCGTCGACGGACTCGTCACCGGATGGCACGACCCGCAGGCGTCGCATCTGCTGCTCGTGGAGGCCGTG